>JAAGZR010000495.1 GCA_024206155.1 Aliivibrio sp. | reverse complement strand
GCTAACTAGAGACTATAAGACCAAAAGTGAGCATAGTACTTGCCTTTGATTCTATAGGAGCGAAGCGGTCTAGTTTCTAGTTAGCGAAGCGTATAGCTTTCAGCGACCACAATACTGTTCCCTCCCTTTAATAAGGGGAGGGTTAGGGAGGGGTTATTTCGATGAAGGTAAAATCGAGTTCATAATTAACTTGATTTATACGCTGTGAGTTCTGACCCCCTCCCAGCCTCCCCCTTAGTAAGGGGGAGGAGCCAAGAGTGAAAGCGCAGCGTCCTGAAACCTAAAATAAAAAATGCCCACAGGCTACAAACCTGTGGGCATTTTATTATGCATTTGCTCTTATAGAAGCGAAGCGTTCTCGTTTCTAGTCAGCAAAGCGTATAGTTCTATTTAAAAAGAATCTCACCGGACATCTCAGCAGGAATCGCTGTATCTATTAGCGCTAGCATAGTAGGCGCTAAATCAGACAGTTTACCGCCTTCTTTAAACTCAACCGCTTTGCTACCTACGTAGATAAGAGGAACAGGAAGGTTAGTGTGAGCAGTGTGAACGCCGCCTGTTTCAGGGTCGATCATCATTTCAGCGTTACCGTGGTCAGCTGTGATAAGTAGTTGACCATCGACTTCTTTGATAGCGTCAACCACTTTACCGATACACTCATCTAGAGATTCAACCGCTTTAACTGCTGCATCGTATACGCCAGTGTGGCCAACCATGTCACAGTTAGGGAAGTTACAAACGATAGCATCGTATTTACCAGACTTGATAGCAGCCACTAATTTTTCAGTTAGCTCAGGTGCGCTCATTTCAGGTTGTAGATCGTAAGTCGCTACTTTTGGAGAAGCAACCAGTTGACGCTCTTCGCCTTCAAACTCGTCTTCGATGCCGCCGTTAAAGAAGAAAGTCACGTGTGCGTATTTTTCTGTTTCTGAAATACGCAGTTGTGTTTTACCTTCTTTAGATAACCACTCACCGTAAGTGTTTTCTAGAGACGCAGGAGCGAATGCACAAAGCAGAGGGATGTTTGTAGCGTATTGAGTCAGCATAACAAAATCGATTGCTGGGAATACGTTACGAGCAAAACCATCGAAATCAGGAACGAATGCACGTGTAATTTCACGAGCACGGTCAGCACGGTAGTTCATGAAGATAACTGCATCGCCATCAACGATTGCTGCTGATTCTTCACCTTCTGATTTGATTTCAGTTGCTTGTACAAACTCATCGTTCTCTTCACGAGCGTAAGCTGCTTCAAGACCTTCAACGGCTGTTGCAAAAGTGAATTCTGCTTTTGCTTCTGTCATTAAATCGTAAGATTTTTGTACGCGATCCCAGTTGTTGTCACGGTCCATTGCGTAGTAACGACCAATTAGAGACGCAACGCGACCTTTACCTAGTTTAGCGAATAGCTCTTGGAAGTTTTTCAGGGAGTTTTCAGCTGAGCGAGGTGGCGTATCACGGCCGTCTAGGAAGCAGTGTAGGTAGATTTTTTCTGCGCCACGTGCTGCTGCCATTTCTACTGCTGCGTAGATGTGATCTTCATGAGAGTGAACGCCACCTGGAGACATAAGACCCATGATGTGAACGGCTTT
>JAAGZR010000494.1 GCA_024206155.1 Aliivibrio sp. | reverse complement strand
TGTAGTGGTCAAGTAAAACTGGCCACCGTTTTATATTCTAACCAATATTGTTGCTCTGCAAGGTTAGGTGGTAATCCATCATTGTGCTGATGAGGCCTGATATTACTGAAGTAACCAATAATATATTTGGTTATTGAATGTTTTGCTTCAGCAAAACTTTTATATCCATTCTTAGGAACCCATTCACTTTTTAAACTTCTAAAGAACCTTTCCATTGGACTATTATCCCAGCAATTACCACGACGACTCATGCTTTGAGTTATTTGATATTGCCATAATTTTTGCCTGAACTTTAAGCTTGTATAGTGGCAGCCTTGATCGCTATGGAACATAACATTTGATGGTTTTCCTCGTAACTCATACGCTATTGAAAGAGCTTTCGCCGTAAGGTTACTATCAGGTGAAAGTGACAATGACCAACCAATCGGTTTTCGCGAAAATAGGTCAATAACAACAGCTAAATAAGCCCATCTTGTACCAATCCAAATGTAAGTAACATCACCACACCAAATTTGATTTGGTTGCTTAACGTCAAATTGTCGTTTTAATAAATTAGGAGCAATAATACTTTCATGATCTGCTTTCTTATAAGTATGCTTCGGTATTTGTGTACTTACT
>JAAGZR010000493.1 GCA_024206155.1 Aliivibrio sp. | reverse complement strand
TTGATGTAAGGAGCAGCAATGTCTTCGTTCACGTCAAAGCTTAGTTTTACGTTTAGACCTGGGTCTGAGTTGTCTTTCTTCGCTTCGTGTTCTTGGTCAGCACACACAGGGTTATCACGTAAACCTTGCATCTTGTGCGTTGTCTCAGCCCAGATAGTACGTAGTTCAGTACGGTTACGTTCAATCACTACAGACTCGCCAGACTTAATCACTAGTTCGTTAGAGTCTTCAACAGAACCAATGACGTGTGAACACGCTTCTAGACCGTTTGCAGCAAGTGTAGAAAGAACAACATCTAGATCATCGTTTCGAACTTGGATTACCGCGCCTAGTTCTTCGTTGAATAGCGCTGCTAGCGTGTCTTCACCCAGCACTTCAATGTTTGCATTAACACCACAGTGACCTGCGAATGCCATTTCTGCTAGAGTAACGAATAGACCGCCATCGCCTTTATCGTGGTAAGCGATAACTTGGTCGTTAGCAACCAATGCTTGAACGCCTTCGTAGAAACCTTTTAGTTGCGCTGCGTTGTCTACGTCTGCTGGCTTGTCACCAAGCTGCTTGTAAACTTGCGCTAGAGCCGTTGCTCCTAGACGGTTTTTGCCGTTACCTAGGTCGATAAGAACTAAGCTTGTAGTCCCTTTGTCTGTACGAAGCTGAGGTGTGATAGTCTTACGAACATCTTCAACACGAGCAAACGCAGTGATAACAAGAGACAGCGGAGACGTTACTTCTTTATGTTCGCCGTTCTCTTCCCACTGAGTCTTCATCGACATCGAGTCTTTACCCACAGGGATAGTTAGACCAAGCGCTGGACATAGCTCTTCACCTACCGCTTTAACTGCTTCGTAAAGACCTGCATCTTCACCTGGGTGACCCGCTGGAGACATCCAGTTAGCCGACAATTTAATGTGTTTGATATCGCCGATATTGGTCGCTGCGATGTTTGTGATTGCTTCACCAACCGCTAGACGAGCCGATGCGCCAAAGTCAAGTAGAGCAACTGGTGTACGCTCACCAAGAGACATTGCTTCACCGTGGTAAGAGTCGTAACTTGCGGCTGTTACTGCACAGTTTGCTACTGGAACTTGCCATGGGCCAACCATTTGGTCACGAGCAACAAGGCCAGTTACAGATCGATCACCGATAGTGATAAGGAAGGTTTTCTCTGCTACTGTTGGTAGGCGAAGCACACGGTCAACCGCTTCGTTCATTTCAATACCAGAACGGTCAATCGCTGGGTTATTTACTTTTAGCGTTGTCGCGTCACGGTGCATCTTAGGTGTTTTACCTAATAAAATGTCCATTGGCATGTCGATTGGCGTGTTATCGAAGTGTGAATCTTCAAGTTTAAGTTCACGCTCTTCTGTTGCTTTACCAACCACTGCGTATGGTGCACGTTCACGCTTACAAATCGCATCAAACGTTGCCATGTCTTTATCTGCAACAGCCATTACGTAACGCTCTTGAGATTCGTTACACCAGATCTCAAGTGGGCTCATACCTGGTTCATCGTTTGGTACGTCACGTAGGTTAAAGATACCGCCACGCTCACCATCGTCTACTAGCTCTGGAAGGGCATTCGAGATACCGCCCGCACCTACATCGTGGATGAATGCGATTGGGTTCGCATCACCTAACTGCCAACAACGGTCAATAACTTCCTGACAACGACGTTCCATCTCTGGGTTTTCACGTTGTACTGAAGCGAAATCGAGATCTTCTGCTGATTGGCCTGATGCCATTGAAGAAGCTGCACCGCCACCAAGGCCGATGTTCATCGCTGGACCACCAAGAACGATTAGGCTTGCACCGACTGGGATCTCTTTTTTCTGAACATGCTCGTCACGGATATTACCAAGACCACCAGCTAGCATGATTGGCTTGTGGTAACCACGCACTTCAACACCGGCGTGAGAGTTTACTTTCTCTTCGTAAGTACGGAAGTAGCCTAATAGGTTTGGACGACCGAATTCGTTGTTGAATGCTGCGCCACCCAGAGGACCTTCAAGCATGATATCTAAGGCAGTAACGATACGGCTTGGCTTACCAAAATCAGTTTCCCAAGGTTGAACGAAGTTCGGGATCTTAAGGTTAGATACAGAGAAAGCAACAAGACCGGCTTTTGGCTTACCACCAATACCCGTTGCGCCTTCATCACGGATTTCACCGCCTGAACCTGTAGATGCGCCCGGCCAAGGAGAGATTGCGGTTGGGTGGTTGTGCGTTTCAACTTTCATCAAGATGTGTGTTTTCTCTTGATGGTAGCTGTATTGGCGAGTTTCTGGATCTGGGAAGAAACGACCGACTTCAGAACCTGTCATTACCGCGGCGTTATCTTTATAAGCCGACAATACGTGTTCAGGGGTCACTTCAAAGGTGTTCTTTATCATTTTAAACAATGATTTTTCTTGCTTAACGCCATCGATAGTCCAATCCGCATTAAAGATCTTATGACGACAATGCTCTGAGTTCGCTTGTGCAAACATCATTAATTCGATATCTGTTGGATTACGACCTAGCTTTTCAGTAAAGCTTTCAAGTAAGTAATCAATCTCATCTTCTGCCAAAGCAAGACCTAGGGTAACGTTTGCTTCTTCCAGCGCTTTACGTCCACCGACTAATAGATCAACTTCTGCATATGGTGCAGGTTCTGCCACAGCAAACAATGCTGACGCTGATTCAAAATCGGTAAATACCACCTCCATCATGCGATCATGAAGAATGGCTTTTAGTTCAACTAATTGAAGTTCAGAAAGCGTTTCAGACGTTTCGATATAAAAAGCAGTACCGCGCTCTAAACGTGCGATTGTAGCTAGGCCACAGTTATGAGCAATATCTGTAGATTTTGAAGACCAAGGCGAGATAGTACCTGGACGAGGGGTGGTAAGTAGCAATAAACCTTCAGGTTCATGCTCCTCAATCGTTGGACCGTAAGTCAGTAACTTTTCTAGCTTCTCAATTTCAGACGCATCTAAGTCCGCCGTTAGATCAGCAAAGTGTGCAAACTCAGCATAAATACCAGTAACAGGTAAATTTAGCTCGCAACAAAGCTCAAGTAGCTTGTTAACACGAAATTCAGATAGAGCAGGTGAACCACGCAAAATTCTCATGTACTTAGGTCTCTTTGGCAATGAATTAAAGGTAATATTGGAATAGTTACTATGAGTTAAAAAGAGTTAACTCGATTAATTATTCATAACTCATAGTAACTATGCCGATGTTACCTCTGGTATTGCGAGCGCATTATAAAGGATTTTGTTTTGTGAAGTAACACCAAAAGCAACCGTTTGCGTATTTTTTTTAAAAAAAGTGTAAATGATCTTTAAATTTAAAATTATTGCGCAAAAAACAGGCGCAACAAAAAATAAACTGTCTCAATATCTAATAATTGTTGTAATTTGTTACCGTGCTTTTGCCTCTTGATATGCCATTTGATATAACTACGCCCTACTTATTTAAAAGAGCATTCTGACTTGAGCCGCATCCCATATCATCGTCTTCTAAAATCTTGCCTTGTTATTTCTACGCTGGTTTTCACCCTTACAGGATGCCAAGTAGAATCAGAACCAAAAACAAAGCTAGAGCAAATCAGGGAACGTGGTGTTTTACGAGTCAGTACGTTAAATAACCAACTATCTTATTATATTGGTTCTAACGGTCCTACAGGACTAGATTACGATCTGGCAAAAGCCTTTGCTGAAAAACTAGAAGTCAAACTCGAGATCACCCCTGCATATACTTATTCAGGCTTGTTTCCTGCGTTAGAACGTAATGAAGTCGACATTATCGCGGCCAATATGACAATTACCCCTGAACGCTTAGAAAAGTTTCGTCCGGGACCTGTCTACTACTATGTAAGCCAACAAGTGGTATATAAAAAAGGCAGCTGGCGCCCTCGTAATATCAAAAACCTAACTCAACTTGATGAAAATATAACCATTGTTAAAGATTCAAGTTTTGAGGGTACGGTAACAAAGCTTAAAGAAAAGCACCCGAAATTAGAGTGGCATACTGAAGCGGATACTGATGTTAGCGAGTTACTAAAAAAAGTAGCAACTGGCGAAATACACTACACGATCGCTGATTCTGTTGAATTATCACTGACACAACGTATTCATCCAGAATTGGCTGTCGCTTTTGAATTAACGGAAGATCAACCCGTTGCATGGTTTATACAACAAACAGAAGATGACAGCTTACAAGCCCTACTCATTGAATTCTTTGGTGAGTTAAAAGAGAGTGGCAAACTTGCGCTTCTTGAAGAGAAATACTTTGGTCATGTTGAATCGTTTGATTATGTCGACACTCGTGCTTTTATTCGTGCACTAGAAAGTAAGTTGCCAAAATGGGAACCGCTATTTAAAAAATACGCAGGTGACTTTGATTGGCGCTTCCTTGCCGCTCTTTCTTACCAAGAGTCTCATTGGAATCCTCTTGCAAAATCCCCAACAGGCGTTCGTGGCATGATGATGTTAACACTACCAACAGCCCAATCTGTTGGTGTTAAAAACCGTTTGAATCCAGAACAGAGCATCCGTGGTGGTGCTGAATATTTACGTCGAATAGTTAAGCGGGTTCCTGACTCAATTACTGAACATGAGAAGATTTGGTTTGCACTTGCTTCATACAACATAGGCTTTGGACATATGATGGATGCAAGACGCCTAACTCAACGTTTAGGTGGTGATCCTGACTCTTGGACAGATGTTAAAGATAACCTACCACTATTACGTCAAAAGCGTTATTACAAGTACCTTCGCTATGGTTTTGCTCGTGGTGATGAAGCTCAGAATTATGTAGAGAACATTCGTCGCTATTACCAAAGCATTATCGGCTACGAGCAAGAGCAAGCAAACAAGTTGATCCAAGAAGAAATTACGGTTGAAGATTTGACCGTAATTGATGTTCCACTTTCTTCTGCAGTTGCGACGATTAGTAATGCTACATCTAGCAAATAAGTCTCTATTTACTGGTAATGAAAATTATTAAAAACTTATTAAATGGCATATTCATGTTACGGTAACAATTAACACATACTCTGAGTTAACTTGTCCTAAAAAATATGCCCATTAAAGTTATACCAATGTAATTAATTAGATGATCTATTTATTACTGGAATTGGTATTAAACGTACTTTAATTTTTATTCGTTAAATTTAAGGGGGAGCCCATGCTCTCTAATAGAAGAAAACTTAAACCAAGTACCTCACTAAAAGGCAGTACTCAACGTCGACGTAAGCTGTTAAATAACCACAAGAAAGTGCTTCATCGTCAACGAACTTATGCTATGTCACTGTTTGATGAAGGTGAACCGTTCTCTTGTCGCTAATCTTTAGGCAAGCGTTTTTTATTCGCACACAGTAAAAAGGCAAATTGCAATAATTCAATTTGCCCTCTCTTACATTTACCTTATCTTCTAGATTATTCCATCATCTAATTTTTCAATTCAGCTTCCCGCTGTAACTTTCGCTCTTCTTTTTTCTCTTTACGTCTGCGTTTAAAAAAAGCTTGTAGCTGTGCTCTACACTCTTCTTCCATCACTCCAGAAGCACACTCTACAAAATGAAATGCGGTTGCTGACGTAAATAAATTAATCACACTGCCAGATGCACCTGTTTTCATATCTGATGCACCAAAAATAACACGCTTAATACGACTATGCACAATCGCACCAGCACACATAGGACATGGTTCTAACGTAACGTATAACGTCGCATCAACTAAGCGATAGTTTTCAATTTTACTTCCCGCTTGTTTAATCGCCATCATCTCGGCATGTGCCGTTGCATCATGAGAACCAATTGAACGATTCCACCCCTCACCTATGATTTCACCATCTAAGACAATCACAGCACCAACAGGAACTTCACCTTCTTCTTCAGCAATTGCGGCCAGTTCTATTGCTCGCAGCATATAGAAGTTCGCATCTTTATTTTCTTTTTCAACACTCATTTATTCTGCTAACTCTTGGGCTAAAAACTCAACCAGTAAACGAACCTTAGTGGAAAGATGTCGGTTATTTGGATACACCGCCCAAATCCCCTCTTTTGGCTCACGATAAGGTACGAGTATTTCAACCAACTCACCTTTATCCATTGATTCCTGTACATAAAAATCAGGCAATTGAACGATACCTAAGCCTTTTAACGCTGCATTAGTTAAGGCTGCACCGCTATTACAATGAACAGACCCTTTCACTCTTACGCTTTTTTCTTTTTTCTTTTCAATAAAACGCCAAATAGGCAAACTACCAATCAAACAGTTATGCTGAGATAATTCAGATAAGGTATGAGGCTCACCGTGTTTTTCAATATAACTAGGAGAAGCACACACTCTAACCTGTCGACTTGATAAGCGCTTTGCCATCATAGTTGAATCGGTTAAACGGCCTAATCGAATCGCTAGGTCAAAATCTTGCTCAACTAAATCTAATGTCTGATTTGATAAAACAAGTTCAAGCTCAAGCTGTGGGTACATCAGCATAAAATCACTAAGCAATGGCGCAATTAACTGCTCACCATACGTCACCGACGATGTGATTTTTAAGCGTCCTTGAGGTGTTGCATTAAGCTCAGTGATCGCTCTATCTGCTTGTTTTAATCCTTCAACTAAATGACGACAATGCTGATAATAAGTTTGTCCTGCTTCAGTTACCGATACCTTGCGCGTTGTTCTGATCAATAACTTAATTGATAAACGATCTTCTAACGCAGCGACTTTACGGCTAATTTGAGCCACTGATGTATCAAGAGCTCTGGCCGCTCCTGTAAAGCTTTGCGCTTCAGTAACGGCAACAAACTCAGTTACCCCTTCCCAATCAATCACAGGCTGTTCCCCACTAGCATTATTACATATTCGTAAAAATTATTTACTATTCTACCGTATTATCAATTACTGGGAAATACTTATAATGACACCCAACAAGACGACGAGCACAAACAAAAAATAGCACTACACTTAAAATGAAATCGCTATATATGTCGTCGATTACATTATCCCAATAAGGAAAATCCAATGGCTCTTGATATTAAACCTGGTCAAACTCACATCAAATCTAAAGCAATGGTAGCTTGGGCTGCTGGCGAACCTCTTAAAATGGAAGAAGTAGATGTTCAACTTCCTAAAGCGGGCGAAGTTTTAGTTCGCATCGTTGCTACTGGCGTATGTCACACTGATTTATTCACTCTATCTGGTGATGACCCAGAAGGTATCTTCCCATCTATCTTAGGCCATGAAGGTGGCGGTATTGTTGAGATGATTGGTGAAGGCGTAACAAGCGTTGAAGTTGGTGACCACGTTATCCCTCTTTACACTGCTGAGTGTGGTGAGTGTAAATTCTGTAAATCTGGTAAAACTAACCTTTGCCAGGCTGTTCGTGAAACTCAAGGCCAAGGCCTTATGCCTGATGGTACTAGCCGTTTCTCTATTAATGGCGAAACTATCTTCCATTACATGGGTTGCTCTACGTTCTCTGAATACACAGTACTTCCTGAAATCTCTTTAGCGAAAGTATCTAAAGAAGCGCCACTTGAAGAAGTTTGTCTTCTAGGTTGTGGCGTAACGACTGGTATGGGTGCGGTTCTTAACACGGCTAAAGTTGAAAAAGGCGACACGGTTGCTGTATTCGGTCTAGGTGGTATCGGTCTTTCGGCTATCATCGGCGCAAAAATGGCGGGCGCAAGTCGCATCATCGGTGTTGACTTAAACGAAAGCAAATACGAACTGGCTAAAAAATTAGGCGCGACTGATTGCATCAACCCAACAAACTTCGACAAGCCAATTCAAGAAGTGGTTGTTGAAATGACGGACGGCGGCGTGGATTACTCTTTTGAGTGTATCGGTAACGTAAACGTTATGCGTGCTGCTCTTGAGTGTTGTCACAAAGGTTGGGGTGAATCAATCATCATTGGTGTTGCTGGTGCTGGCCAAGAGATCTCAACTCGTCCGTTCCAACTTGTGACTGGTCGTGTATGGCGTGGCTCTGCATTCGGTGGCGTTAAAGGCCGTACTGAGCTTCCAGGTATCGTTGACCGTTACATGCAGGGTGAATTCGCTCTTGATGATTTCATCACTCACACTATGGGTCTTGCGGATGTAAACGCAGCGTTCGATCTAATGCACGAAGGTAAATCTATCCGTACTGTTCTACATATGGATAAATAATTAAAAATGAGGGGGTTAGATACTCTAGCCCCCTTTCTACTTTTGATCTCTAAGTGCTTTACGTCAAGACGGTATGTTTATCTGCGTGGGTAGCGTAATTTATAGATAAGCTTACTGAATATTCCATTCTTTATTTTAAAGCACTTCAAAATCAACCAGTAGATTTCTATTCAATACAGTGATCTCGCTGATATGAATCAAAATATAAAAGGGCTCATCATGACAATCGAAAATATCAGCCAAGCAAAAGTTGCCGGTGGTTGGCACAAACAATACACACATACATCATCTACACTAAATTGCGATATGCGCTTTGCTATTTTTCTTCCTGCAAACGCTTCTGAGACAAACCCAGTTCCTGTTTTATACTGGTTATCAGGCTTGACCTGCACCGATGAAAATTTCATGCAAAAAGCGGGCGCATTCAAAAAAGCGGCTGAATTAGGCATTGCTATTGTGGCGATGGATACAAGCCCTCGCGGCGAAGATGTTGCTGATGACTCTGAAGGCGCATACGATTTTGGTTTAGGGGCCGGATTCTACTTAAATGCAACTCAAGC
>JAAGZR010000059.1 GCA_024206155.1 Aliivibrio sp. | reverse complement strand
TCAATCAAAAACAAAGCAAAATCTCTATCTCAAGAGCAGCGCCAACAAATTAAGCAAACAATCAAGGACAGAGCTATACGCTCATAAGATTAGCTAGCGTTTGATAAATAAAGCAAAGGAGTCGCTATTTCAGTGACTCCTTTTTTATTTTCCAATTGAGTATTTAATTATGCGTTTTCAGCTTTTATTGTTATCTCTTTGTACCTCTTTATCAGTCTCAGCGAAATATCATGAACCTGACCTAAGTATTCAACTTTCTCAAAATAATGATGAATGGGTAGGTACGGTTACTGCAAATCTTCAAGCAACGGAGAAAATCAGTTTTACTGCAGATATTGATTCGACGGGTTATTTAGAAATTGGTTCTGGCTATGGTGTCATGCTTGGTCAATTTTATACCGAAGCATTTGTTAGTTACGGACGAGCTGATTTCATTGATATTTATAATACAGGCCTATTTACTGGCACAGCATTAACTCAAGACATTATGGTTTTCGCTAATACTTCCCACGAATGGCGTGAATATGTTTTCTCTGACAGGTTAGATAGCAAAGCGAATAGAGAATGGAAAAATACACTTGGGGCTAGCTACACAATTAATCAATGGAGTAATTTTAGCTATTCATTTACTCATGACCGTGAACTGACTGGCTCAAAAAGCTATTACAACAGCCAGGATGTCACCCTTACCCTAAAACCTAAATGGGTAGAACCTTATGTGAAATACACCTTTGGTGAATCACGAGTAAGCCCTAGCGATAGAACCAGAACCGAGAACAGTTATGAAGTTGGGTTCAATTTACGCTTTTAAAACATTGAGGAATTATGACTTTTTTAATTATGCTTTCACTTCCTCTAATCGTTTTATTCATATCTATCAAATCAATGATACAAGATAAATAATTACCCTTTGGTAACTCTCTCCCCTACATAGGTAATTTGATGTAGGGGCTTTTTATTTTTTATGATTCATTCTCCATCCCCCTTCCTCACTAATAAGTTTTAGTTATGATTAAGATAAACACTAGTGATTAGTGATGTATGCAAGGGTTTCTTATTATAGCTCCATCAAAACAATTAAAGATAAAATAAAGCACGGATGCTTTTTTAAACTATTATGAGAGAGTATCCAGTATGAGAAAATCACACCTAGTTTTTGCTATTGCAACCCTATTTAGCGCAAACACTTTTGCTAATGACTTCCACCTTTCTCCTGAAATTAAAATCGGTCCTTACGGCGGCTTTGGTATTCAAGCAGGTGTTACTGATACTTTAGGCTTTGATGCAGCTTATATAAGTTATGGACGTACGGTTTATAGTAGCTCTATGTATGATGAAACCATCGATTCATACCGCTTTGGTATTCAACAGATGTTTGGCGCATCAAAAATGCATGGTATGCAGCTTGAAATCGGTCTTGCCGATTATGATGGTAAGAAAACCAAAAGTGGTGAAACTACAAAAGAAAGTGCATTAGGTTCAAGCATTGGCGCATCTTATGTTTTCCAAGCAACGGACCACTTAGGGCTAAGAGCAGGAGTTGATTTGAACTACTTCCCAATGAGCGACACTTATATTCCCTATGATTTATCTACTAACTTCAATATTGGTATGACATTCACTTTTTAAGTGACACCAATTCAAATATGTAAATAACCAGATACAAAAATGGCGCTGTTTACTTAAACAGCGCCATTTTTATTTAATATTGAATTAAATTACATCGCAAAGTTTACGATTGGGAAACAAGGTAGGAAACCATTTTCTGCACAGTTAATCAAACCAACCTGAACACCTTTTATGTCAGATGTCATGTTGAAAAAACCAACTTGAACGTGTGAATCATTTGAAAGGTTAGCAACACCAACATCAACCATACTGTAACCTTCAGAGTAGTTTACTGCAGATACGTTAGCACCTTTAACATTATTCGTGATGTTTACAAAACCTAAGTTAGCACCTAAATCATCACCCATATGCCAGTTAAACAGACCAAAAGATGCACCTGTCATGTTGCCATTAACTTTGTTTGCACCGATGAATAGCGGGAAGTTAACACCTGTTAGGTTATCACTTTCTGACATACCAAGTGCAAAGTCTACACCTGTTACATCACCAGTTTTACCATAAAGAGCAGCTAAACGTACGCCTTTTACTTCACTTGCTGCTGGTGCGTTAAATCCATTCAATGTTGAGAACATTACTGGCGTACTATTCGCCATAGCGAATGATGAAGCCATAGATAACGCAGCGCAAGTACCAACTAAAATCTTCTTCATAATATATTCCTTTATTACTGTAATTTATGATTATTAACTAAATCTATTTTTTGTATTACTCGTCGCATAATAAATGCGACAGTCAATAATATACGCATTAATTCTGATAAATACAGCATAGTTCAAAAAGTAACGCTATGATTATTATTTTTAAGCTAAATCCTTACTTGATCACATCATCTATATTTTGATCACCAATATGGCGTACATCTTTTCCTTTTACAAAATAAATAATGTACTCACAAATATTCTGGCAACGATCTCCCACTCGCTCAATTGCACGAGCCGCCCACATCACTTTCATCACGCTTGGAATTGAACTTGGATCTTCCATCATATAGTTCATTAACTGACGAATAACAGCATCATATTCCGCGTCTATTTTATCATCAAACTTATACGCTTCTGTGGCTGCTTTTACATCCATTCGAGCATAAGCATCCAACACTGAATGCATCATTTTAACGGATTGACGGCCTAGAGACTCAAGAGAAACCAATAATGACTGATGTTTATTCGAGAAGTTTTCTAGTGATACCTTTGCTATTTGAGAAGCAACATCACCAATACGCTCTAAATCAGTAATAGTTTTAATTATCGCCATAACCAACCGCAAGTCACTGGCTGTGGGCTGTCGCTTAGCAATAATGCGAGTACACGCTTCATCGATTGCCACTTCCATAGCATTTACTTTATGATCTTCATGCATTACTCGTTTTGCTAAATCAGCATCGTGATTATGCAATGCCTCTAATGCATAGGTAAGCTGCTGCTCTACCATCCCACCCATGGTTAATACATGAGTTCTAATGGCTTCAAGCTCTGTGTTAAATTGGCCTGAAATATGTCGACCAAGTTGCATGGTATGTCCTTATTTTATTATTGGCCTATCGTAGAAGGTTATCCATAGCGGCCTGTAATGTAGTCTTCTGTTTGCTTATGTACTGGCGATGTAAAAATCGTATTTGCATTACCGTATTCAACCAATTTACCTTGATTGATAAAAGCGGTGTGATCACTCACTCGTGCCGCTTGCTGCATATTATGAGTCACAATAACAACGGTATATTTGCTTTTTAGATCATAAATAAGCTCTTCAATCGTCAGAGTAGAAATAGGATCCAATGCTGACGTTGGCTCATCGAGTAATAACACCTCGGGTTCAATTGCTATCGCTCGAGCAATCACTAAACGTTGCTGCTGACCGCCTGATAGCCCAAAGGCATTTTCATGTAATCTGTGTTTGACTTCATCCCATAATGCCGCAGCTTTCAACGCATCTTCAACCGCTTCGTCTAATACTCGCGCTTCTTTAATCCCTTGTAAACGTAAACCGTAAACCACATTCTCATAAATTGATTTAGGAAACGGATTTGGCCTTTGGAATACCATTCCTACACGGCGACGCAGCGAAGGAATATCAGTATTCGGTTGATAAATATCATCACCAAAAAGCTTGATTGCCCCTTTAATTTTACAGTTATCAACCAAGTCGTTCATGCGGTTAATGCATCGCAATAATGTTGATTTACCACAACCAGACGGCCCAATAAATGCCGTTACCTGTCCCTTAGGAATACGCATTTCAATATTAGATAATGCTGAGGTTTTACCATAATTTAAACTTAGATTATTAATCTCTATGGCTGTATTTTCATCTGATAAATTATTTACGTCTATTGGCGATAGAAAAGAGAGATCCGGTGATAATGAATACATACAGTTATAACTCCAATGTTCTATATTTCTCTCGTAAATTATTACGAATCGCGATAGCCGTTAAATTTAATCCAATGATAACAGTGACTAATAAAAAGGCCGTTGCATACACAATAGGTCTTGCCGCTTCAACATTGGGGCTCTGAAAACCAACATCATAAATATGATAACCAAGGTGCATAAATTTTCTGTCTAAGTGTAAATAAGGAGCAACATTATCAACGGGTAAAGAAGGAGCCAATTTGACTACACCAACTAACATAAGAGGCGCTACCTCTCCCGCAGCTCTTGCTACCGCTAAAATTAATCCCGTCATGATTGCAGGGCTTGCCATAGGCAAAACAATTTTCCATAAGGTTTCAAACTGAGTTGCACCTAATGCTAAGGAGCCATGACGCACTGAGTTTGGAATACGACTGAGCCCTTCCTCAGTTGCAACAATGACGACGGGTAATGTTAAAATAGCCAAGGTTAATGCTGACCATAATAAACCTGGTGTTCCAAATGTGGGGGTCGGTAACTCATTAGAATAGAACAGTTGATCGAGCGTTCCACCCACAACATAAACAAAGAACCCCAAACCAAATACGCCATAGACAATGGACGGCACACCTGCAAGGTTTATCACCGCTATTCGAACTAACCTAGTTAGCATATTTGGTTTCGCATATTCATGAAGATAAATAGCGGCAATTACCCCTAATGGCATCACAATAATCGACATAAGAAGAACTAATAAAATAGTACCGAAAATAGCAGGAAAAACCCCCCCTTCTGAATTCGCTTCTCGCGGACTATCAGAAACAAAGTCATACAACTCATCAAACCAATGGCCTATTTTTTCTTGCAATGACATCGCATTAGGAAACCAGATATCAACCACATTATCACTGCTTAATTTATAACTATTTCCCTGGCTGTCTTTTAACGTTAAATAGCTGTAACTCAATTGGTTTGAAATTTTTTTTGCTTGTTCATTGAGCGCGTTTTCTTGTTGCTTACGCTCACTACTAGATAAAGCTAAACTTGGTAATGCATCAAGTTGATGATAAAGCTTATGTTGCTCTTGTTCTAATAAATCAATTTTCGCTTTTTCACTTCTAACCCATGACTCTACCTGTTGTCGGTTAAGCTCAAGTCCATTTG
>JAAGZR010000492.1 GCA_024206155.1 Aliivibrio sp. | reverse complement strand
GTCGCCCAGCAGACAGCAAGGCCATTGTTTATCCAACAAATTGCCCTGTATGTGATTCCAACCTTGAAAGAGTGGAAGGTGAGGCGGTTACTCGTTGTGGCGCAGGGTTAGTCTGCCAAGCGCAACGTAAAGAAGCGCTAAAGCATTTTGTGTCTCGTAAAGCACTCGATGTTGATGGTTTAGGAGATAAAGTGGTAGAGCAATTAGTAGATAAAGAAATGGTGAAGACACCCGCGGATTTATTTAAGCTTTCAGCAGGTGTGATAACCGTATTAGATCGAATGGGGCCCAAATCAGCTCAAAATGTGGTGGATGCATTAAACAAAGCTAAAGCAACGACCTTACCTCGATTTTTATACTCGTTAGGCATTCGAGAGGTTGGTGAAGCAACCGCGGCAAACTTAGCTGCGCATTTCTATACATTAGAAGCGGTTCAAGCGGCGACGTTTGAGCAATTAATAGAAGTGAGTGATGTAGGGGATATCGTTGCTAAACATGTTTTAAACTTCTTTTCAGAACCACATAACCAAGCGGTAATTGAAGACTTACAAGCAATGGGAATTCATTGGCCAGAAATTAAAGCGCTTGATGAATCAGTACCACAACCATTAGCGGGTAAAGTAGTGGTGCTTACTGGGACACTTTATAAGCTAAACCGTAATGAAGCCAAAGCAGCATTGCAAGAGTTAGGCGCAAAGGTTACTGGTAGCGTGTCTAAAAAAACCGACATTCTTTTTGCAGGTGAAGCCGCCGGGTCTAAATTAGCAAAAGCTGAAGCGCTTGGTATTGAAGTGATGAATGAAGAGCAGTTGATTGAAATGTTAAATTAGTATTCAGATTGTTAATGTTTGAATAAAAAGGAGCAATTAGCTCCTTTTTTTATGGTTATAAATAATGATTATCATTTTTTTTATAACCTAAATGCATTTTGGTGATGCGCGTTCGAGGTATTTATATCGAGCTTTATCAACGTGAAAAGTGAGATCAATGTCCCGTTATTGCCTTTCTGTTTGTTTTTAAGTTATTGTTTTGTATTATTTTATTTGTTTTTACTTGTTTTTTTTTCTTTTTGTTTTTTGTTATTTGATCTTTATCACTATCGCGAAAGAAGTTTGCGCTCGCTCATATTTTTTTTATTAGAAATTAAGTTTTTATTTGAAAATGATAAATCTGGGTTTATTGTTTGAGTCATGGATGCACGGTGTGTATGCAGGAAAAAATATAAGGTAATTACAATTTTTAAATTTTCCTTTTCTTATTTAAAAATTGTGTGAAATTAGGAACGTTATTTATTGCTTTCGGCGGCCAACTTAAAGCCAATAAATAGCACACAGCTATATCCATTTTTAGGAGTTTTATTCCATGGAAAATAAATTTTTTAAACGCACTCTTTTAGGCGCAGCAATCGCAACGGCTGCAGTAGCCGGTTCAGCAAACGCAGCAATCCCACTAGCGGGCGACGCAGTGCAATTTTACGGTCAAGCAGCAGGCTTCATGATTCTTATTGATGATGCTAACTCAGAAAACAGTGCTGGTGCTGGTATCGAATCACGTATCGGTTTCCGTGGTGTGGTAGAGTTTGAAGATTTTGGTCCAAATTTCATTTGGCAAATCGAAGGTGGTGACGCAAACAATGGCGCTAAGTCTGGCCAATTAGGTGCTCGTGATACATACCTTGGTCTTGATTTTGACGGCGTAGGTTCTTTCAAGTTTGGTCGTCAGTTGGTGGCAGCGTACAACTACGTTGATTGGCCTCACACTAACCCAGGTTTAGGTAACGTATTTGATTGGAACAACGATATTGGTGCAGGTTACCAAGACCGTGCTGACAATAACTTCCGATTTGATTCAGCAACTTTTGGTGGCTTTAATGTTCAAGCAACATTAAGTGGCATGGAAAATACAACAGATGCACTAGTTACAAGTATTGCCGGTTCTTACACCAAAGGCATGGTAAGCGTACATGCTGGTTACTACAATCAAGGTGAATATGATGCTAAAGGACCAACAGATGTGCCTAAATGGATCATGGGTCCAAACGGCACAGATATAATCCCTAACCCTGAGTATAGTGAAGATGGCGAAGTTGTAAAAGAATACGCAAACAACTACGCAATTGTTGGTGGTAGCCTTTTCCTAGACAATGTAACCTTAACTGCTGCTTACAAGATGATGGAAAAAGACTCTGCTGACGGTAAAAAGAAACAAGATGCTGTTTCTGCAACCGCGCAATACGTACTTGATGGCAAGTGGGTATTTAAAGGTGGCTACGCAATGACAACTGATGCGAAGTTTGACGGCGTTAAGCAGAAAGATACTAGCGATACGGCAGTTACTGCTCGTTTAGGTTACTTACTACCAAGTACTTACCTATACATCGATTCTCGTAACTATAAAATGAACGACAACAAAGATTGGGCTAACTCAGTTCTAATCGGTGCAGAATACTACTTCTAATCCATTTGTAATTGTTTAACTTATTAGCGAGCGTCATATTATGATGCTCGCTTTTTTCATTTAAGGAGTGCATAAAATGAAAAAAAAATCACACCTATTTGCTATAGCATCTTTATTTTTTAGCTCAAGTATACTTGCCCAAGTGAACGTAGAGGTTGACCGTGATATTAATGTATTGGCGATTAATGGAGAGTCGGTGGGGTTTTCTCTTTTAAAGAAAGAAAATTTAGAATTTAAAAATGGTGTAAATCAATTAGTGGTTCGGATTGAAAAATTGGTGACCTCAGCGTATGGAGAAAAAGAAAAATTTAATTCTGCTCCAGTCATCATAACATTTGATCTCAATGATAAAAATGTTGAAGTGTTACCCTCTCAAAAAATTAAATTTGCCAAAGACGCCGAAGTGTTTGATAAAAACCCAACGTTTATTTTAAAGAATATTCAAGGGGGCTCAGATTTAGCAATGAAACAAGACATTTTACCTAGCGCTGGTGGCTTCACTCGTGATTATGAATTAGAAATTGCGCGTTATAATGTAAAAAACCACATCGCGTTATCGGATGTGTCTGCGGCGGTATTGCAGGTTGAAAATAAAGATAAAAATAAAATTGAAATGGTCGAGAACCAAGATGGAATAAATACCCTAGCAATGGTCAAGCATTGGTATTCAAAAGCATCAGAAAAAGAGAAAGCCGAATTTACCGAATTAGCTTTTCAATCACGCAAAAACAACATTAATCTAGACGAAAAAAATGAATCTAAAGCGCTCGATATGATGGTGCATTGGTATAATGAATCAACAACAGAACAAAAGAAAAAGGTAATTTCTTGGCTTTTTGAACAATAATTATAATGGTGTCGTTAAACTTATTGCCGGATAATACCAAACTTAACGACACTCAAACATTGTAGATTTACCTTATGGTGCTAAAATAGCGCATAAATTATGTGATGCTGACAAATTCAGCTCAACCTCTTCAAAAAGGTAATTACAATGACGGTTAAAACGCGTTTTGCTCCAAGCCCTACAGGCTATCTTCACGTTGGCGGTGCACGTACTGCACTTTACTCATGGCTTTTTGCTAAAAACCAAGGTGGCGAATTTGTTCTACGTATTGAAGATACTGACCTTGAGCGTAACTCTCAAGAAGCGGTAGACGCTATCATTGAAGGTATGCACTGGATGGGAATGGAATGGGATGAAGGTCCTTATTACCAATCTAAGCGTTTTGACCGTTACAACGAAGTGGTTGACCAACTGCTTGCTGCAGACAAAGCATACAAGTGTTATGCATCAAAAGAGCTGCTAGATGAAATTCGTGCAGAGCAAGAAGCAAATAAAGAAATGGCTCGTTACGATGCAAACCACCCAAAAATTGTTGCTGCGAATGCGGCTGCAAAAGAAGGCGATGCATGCGTTATTCGCTTCCGTAATCCTAAAGAAGGTTCGGTAGTATTTGATGACCAAATCCGTGGTCGTATCGAAATCTCAAACAGCCAATTAGATGATTTGATCATCCGCCGTACTGATGGCGCACCAACCTACAACTTTGTCGTAGTGGTTGATGACTGGGATATGGGTATTACTCAAGTTATTCGTGGTGAAGATCACATCAACAACACACCTCGCCAAATTAACATCTATGAAGCATTAGGTGCTCCTGTACCTAAATTTGCACACTGTGCAATGATTCTTGGTGATGATGGCGCAAAACTGTCTAAGCGTCATGGTGCGGTTTCTGTAATGCAATACCGTGATGAAGGTTACCTACCAAACGCACTAAATAATTACCTAATTCGTTTAGGTTGGTCTCATGGTGACCAAGAGATCTTCTCACAACAAGAGATGATTGATCTATTTAGCCTAAGTGCAATAAGTAAATCAGCATCAGCATTTAACACAGATAAACTGCTATGGTTAAACAACCATTACATTAAAACATCAGAGCCGGAGTACGTTGCAAAATACTTACAATGGCACCTAGATCAAAAAGCGATCTCTTTAGATAATGGTCCAGCAATTACTGAGGTAATTACACTGGTTGGTGAGCGTTGTAATACGCTAATTGAATTAGCAGAGCAATCTCGCTATTTCTACCAAGACTTTGAAGAATTCGAAGCAGGCGCAGCTAAGAAGCACCTACGTGGTGTAGCAAAAGAGCCGCTAGAGTTAGCATTAGCAAAAGTTGAAGCACTAGAAGAGTGGAAAACTGAAAACCTTCACAATGTGATTGAAGAAGTATGTGCTGAGCTAGAAATTGGCATGGGTAAAATCGGTATGCCATTACGTGTTGCCGTTACTGGTGGCGGTCAATCTCCATCGGTTGATGCGGTAATGCAATTGATTGGTAAAGAGCGTGTAGTTGCTCGCATCAAAATGGCATTAGCGTTTATTGCTGAGCGAGAAGCAAACGCTCAATAATATCTGGTTATAAATACAAATAAAGCCGCTGAATAAGCATTATTCAGCGGCTTTTTGTTTATCTAATGTAATATTATTGCTCGACGACTTTATGCATTACATCCCCGATTTGGATGCTATTAAGTAAGTGTGGTTGATCAATAGTTAGCTCCGCATTTTGCTCATACACACGGGCAACGGTTAATGTAATTTCCGTTTTAGATACTTTATTACGCGGTAAACCATTTTGATCAATAAACGATCCGGTATGCCAAAGTTCTAATTTATCGCCTTTCTTAACGCCGTGGATGCGACCAAGATCCATCGATATACGATTATTATTGATACTGACAATTTGAGGTAGTGTCATTTTACATGCGAATTGGTTTTCCAAATCAAGCATCATATCTCGGTTAACTCTAAGTACCATTTCACCAAAAGCAGAAGTCCAAAAACGAGCGCTTTGGGTATCAACTTCACTGGTTTTAGGGAAGTCCCATTGTGCGACTTCGCGGTAATTATTGTTATAAATGGTTTGGCCTGTTTTACCATCTAATACAGCAACTTCAATAGCAAATTGTCTATTTATCGTGTCTTTTTTAAGTAAGTTTTGCTCAACAGTCGCGCTTAAATCAGTGATTTTTCCTGAGAAAATGTATTGTGCGCCATGATCATCAGCAATCATTTTGACAACGTCAGGTTGACGCTTATCAATACGAATATGAGAGTTTCCGACAGAAACAAAGCTTTGTGATTCTTTATCGAGTTGGCGTGAAAAGACCGTACTTAGATCTTCACCTAATTGATATACCTTACCCATTACTGCTTGTTGCGGTGAGTCGATTGTGATCTCACTGGTCATAAAGGTTTTCTTATATTGCCCAATATGGCAACTGTTTGCCGAGGGGTAGATATCAATTCGAGTCGTGATATAAATCTTACCATTTTTCGTCTTCTCTTTTATCACTTCAATACTGCGAATTTCGCTGCCACTGAATTGATAGTGCTTTTTGTCATTTTCTAAAAAGGTTTTTAAATCCTTTAAGCGGCTAATATCCGCCCCTGAAAATAGCATCGCTTGGTAGGCTGCGTCTTCTATTGCGTGTGTTCTTGCCGCATTCTTGCTAGTTAAAACGCTTGCAGAGCCAGTCACCTCAAACCATTCAGCTTTTGAAGGTAGTGCGTAACTCATTGTTAATATTGATGTAAGTAATAATAATGTTTTTTTCATTGCTGCTATCTGCCAAATGGGTATGAAATTTGCTAACTAATATTTGTTGATTGATAAAAGTACTTACAAATTGCGTTTCATAAACTACTGCAAGTTTTGTTCCTAGTTTGAATTTGACGCTTAACCAATAAGTATATTAAAACATTATCTGGAGATAATAGAATGAGAGTATTAGTTGTAATCCTGCTATCAATGGTGATGAGTGCGTGCGCCTACTCACCAATTTATAATGGTAAAGAACCTTATAATGGCAGTCCATTTATGTTAGCGGATACGCCAAGGCATACTATGGATTACTTCATTGAAAGTTTAACTGAGCAGTTAGTAACATCAAATACGACGTTATCTGCTCGTTCACCAATTGCCATTACCTCTTTTGTTGATTTACAACAAATGGATCAAACAAACTGGTTAGGTAACTCAGTAACTGAGAGCTTTATTTTCCAGCTTCAGCGCCGTGGCTTTAAAGTTATTGATTATAAAACAACGGGCAATATCCGAGTTACTGAGCAAGGTGATTTTGCTTTTAGCCGTGATTGGAAAGAATTAGTTCAAGAGCAGCAAGTTGATTACGTACTAACAGGTACAATGCTTCGCCAAGATGGCGGGGTGTTAATTAACGCTCGTGTTATTGGTATGCAAACTCGAGTTGTTGTAGCATCGGCACAAGGGTTCCTCCCGGCGGATCGAATTGGCCGTGATTTAGACACACTAAATACAGTACGTATGGAAGATGGTGTGATTATTCGTTCTGATGTTCAAAAAGCAGATCGTCATACCATTATCCTACGCCCATAGGAGAAGCAGATATGAAACATTGGTTTTTATTAGCTCTATTAGTATTAGTGGGTTGCCAACCCATTGGTGTAATGCGTGAAAGTGATCACTTGACCGCAGTCGGTTATGCTAGCATTAGTGAGCAAGCTGGAAAAAGTATGGATGAGAAACGTATGCGTGCAATGCGTGCTTCTAAGGTTGATGCTTATAGAGAGCTAGCCGAGCAAGTGTATGGTATGCGTATCAGCGGCAAAGTTGAGATGAATGATCAACAGCTAGGAGAGGAAACAACCTCTGCTGGTGTTGATGGTATTATCCGCGGAGCTGAAGTGGTAAGAACTTACCCCGTTGGCGACAGCTATGTAACTGAATTAAAATTAGATTTGAGAAAGATGGAGCGCATGAAAAACCAAGGTCAGGTTTATGATGTACCGTCAACCCAACGAAGAACAACGTTATTTTAATTAATGGTGATAAACACGGTTAGTTAGAAACTCTCATTCGACAGACGTTATTGCCCTTAGTGCTTAAAGTACTGAGGGCTTTTTTATATCTTTCATATTAGAACTAAAAAAGTAGATTTAAACAAGGAATGGTAAGAGTAGAAAGTATGGAAAAGTAAAGAGGAAGGAAGCATGGTGGAAATAAAGAGAACACAATCTAGGTGCGACAGTGCCATATGGAGAACACTGTAGGCATCATAGAATAGTGCAATGGGAATAGCTAAGAAGGTTATGCTTTTACGTTAGTGCCTAATGTGGTGATGTTACGAGTTTGACCTTCAGCGGTATAAGTCATGCCATTTTTACCACGGCTTTGTTGCATCAGGTTATTTAGTTTATTAAAGCTAAGTTGTGCACGTTGCAGTGCTTCACCATTTACTGCGTTTTCTTCTTTACAGTCATGAATGATGGATTTAATTTCCGTCACTTTTTCTGTTAGTGCATTATCTTCAGAGAGGAGCTGTCTTTCTGCATGGCTTCCTAATAGCTGATCATATTGGCGCAGTTGGTTTAGTAAGCCAAGTTTGTCGTGGGCAATACTTTCCATTTCTGCTGGTTTTCTACTGGCAATAGCATGCTTCTCTCGATGTAATACCGTCGAAAGAGACAAAGCAACACTGCGTTGCAGATCCAATAATTCAGTTAATGTTTGAGCCATATTCTCTCAATATTTATTAGGTTAACGCTAGATGAGTAACCAGCCTAGGTTATTATAGGCCGGCTAATTCATCTTCAAATTTAATCATGTTGTCTGCTAGGCGCTCAGGGTCAACAGAATAAGAGCCATTTGCGATAGCTGCTTTAATTGCGGCAACTTTATCTTCGTTAAATGAAGGCTCAGTTGCTAGTTGTTGGTGCATTTGGCCAATCTCTTTACCTTGGTTACTTAAAGAAACCGCATCCATTTTTGCAGACATTGCAGGTGTTGAATTTATAGGTGACTTATCACCAGAATCAACACGAGCTTGATTACGTAATGTTGCCATTGCTTGGCTAGCACGTAGTTGGTCAATACTTGTCATATATTCAAGCCTTTTAGCCGGGTTAATACATTTCTCTAATCTATCTATCGGCTGTCAAAAAAATAACTTAAGCAAATAATGAAATTTTTTGACGCTTTTTTCATTATTTTTAGCTGTGGTAAAACTAAGCATAAATAGTGCCACAAAAAACGTATCGGCATTGTTCGCAGATAGTTTAGAAAATAAAAGCGATTATTTATTAAAAACGAATACTGACTTCACCTACAGCAGTAACAATACCGCTAACAATGCGTTTTGATTTGTCATTCTCTACATTTACTTTTTCACCCAGTACACCATCACCGAGTGCTGTGCCTTTAGTGAGAATGCTTAATTCCCCTTTTACTGCTTTAATTATAACACTGTCATTGCGACATACCATGCAGATGTCGTTTTTTTCGACAACTTCACCCGCTCGAACGCTGCGTTTTATGCGCGCACCAATGATATCGTATTGATTTATATAACCGCCGCGGCGGTATGCTCTACTGCCTACGAGCGTTAATGTTAAATCTTGAGGTGAAATAGTGTGCCCGCGTGATAGAGAGGTAATAGCGGTAACTAGTGGCATCATAAGTTCTGATTTAACAGGGACATAGACTTTCCAGTCGTCCTCTGGGCACTCAACCAATACAGAGGTATTTCCACTCGTATTGAGTTTGCCTGGTAAAGTTGTTGTTAAGGGGGTAGGGCAATCAGTTGCGTGAATACGACTATCAACTCGAACCGCTTCTACTTGTAGAGTTCCATTTTTAGGAGTATCTATTTGCTGTTCAATGAAAGATTCTGCAGCCTGTTTGATTGCCTTTAGTTGCTCACCTGTGGCAGCATGAGCATTCGCACTAAAGAAACTTACAAATATGCCGATAAGGCTCACAAGTCGATAAAAATAGATTGGGTTACCCTTTCTTTTTATTATCATTAAAAAATTATTACAAAATGCCATATTGTATATCGTATTCTTAATGGGTTTATGTTAGGCTCACGGTTCGTTAATAATGGCACAAGATGGAGTCAGATATGACAGGCATACTGGATTCGGTGAATCAGCGCACACAACTTGTAGGGCAAAACCGTTTAGAGCTACTTACTTTTCGTCTTATGGGACGTCAACGTTATGGTATTAACGTATTTAAAGTAAAGGAAGTATTACAGTGTCCTAAGTTGACTTCAATGCCTAATTTAAATCCTTTAGTAAAAGGGATTGCTCATATTCGTGGTCAAACTATTTCTGTTATTGATTTAAGCCTTGCGACTGGCGGTCGTGCAACAACAGATCTTGATAAGAGTTTTGTCATTATTTCTGAGTTTAATCGTACTACTCAAGGTTTTCTTGTTAAGTCTGTTGAACGTATTGTAAATATGCACTGGGAAGCCATTTTGCCACCGCCGCAAGGAACGGGTCGTGCAAACTATCTAACCGCAGTCACTAACATTGATGAAGAGCTGGTTGAGATTTTAGATGTAGAAAAAATCTTAGCTGAAATTACCCCGGTCGATGAAACCATGAATGAAACTTTGGTCGAAGAGATGGCGGAGATTAGCTCTGAGGTTGTTCGTAAAATTTTAATTGCAGATGACTCAAGTGTTGCCCGTAAACAAGTTCAACGAGCAGTGCAATCTATTGGTTTTGAGACTATCATGGTTAAAGATGGTAAAGAGGCACTAGATAAATTGGTTGAAATGGCAAACCAAGGCAGTATTTATGAACAAATTGGTTTGGTTATTTCAGATGTAGAGATGCCAGAGATGGATGGTTATACTCTAACTGCAGAAATTCGTCGTGAACCAGCATTGAAAGACCTACATGTAATACTGCATACGTCATTAAGTGGTGTATTTAACCAAGCAATGGTTGAGCGTGTTGGAGCAAACCAATTTATTGCGAAATTTAACCCAGACGAATTGGGTGCAGCTGTTAAAAGAGCGGTTGAGAAGTAACAACAGACTTTTTTATTCGTTAATTCATATTGCCGTGATAAGCAAAAGGCAATTCATTCTATTTGGAAGTAAAAGCGCTAATGACAACTATAACTATCAACGAACAAGAGTATCGTGATTTTAGCCGTTTTCTTGAATCTCAATGTGGCATTGTCCTTGGTGACAATAAGCAATATTTAGTGAGAAGCCGACTTAATCCTTTAGTTGCTAAGTTTTCATTAGCTTCATTATCTGATTTATTAAAGCAAGTGATCTCAGGCATTAACCGTGAGTTACGTGTTGCCGCGGTCGATGCCATGACAACCAATGAAACGTTATGGTTTAGGGATGGCTACCCATTTACCGTATTGTCTGAAAAATTATTGCCAGAGTTAGCGGCAAATCGTCGCCCATTAAAAATATGGTCAGCGGCAAGTTCATCAGGTCAAGAACCTTATTCAATGGGGATGAGCATTGCTGAGATTCAAGCGCGTAAACCGGGTTTTCTTCCAAACATCAGTATTACTGCAACCGATATTTCTCCATCAATGCTAGAAAACTGTAAAGCGGGTGTCTATGACAATTTAGCGTTAAGCCGTGGTTTGTCACCAGAGCGCCGTCGCGCATTTTTTGAAGATGCCGGTGATGGAAAGATGAAAATTAACGATAAAATTAAGCGTATGGTAAATTTTCGTCCACAAAACCTAATGGACAGTTATAGCTTACTTGGTAAGTTTGACATTATCTTTTGTCGTAACGTACTTATCTACTTCTCGCCAGAAATGAAAGCTAAAGTCTTAAACCAAATGGCGGCAAGTCTTAACCCTGGTGGATATTTATTACTGGGTGCTTCTGAGTCATTAACGGGTTTGACTGATAAATTCGAAATGGTTCGTTGTAACCCAGGTATTATTTACAAATTAAAATAATGACATTTGAATGATTATTAAACAATAAAGCGACTTAGGTCGCTTTTTTTGTATCTGTAATCTATAGTTGGCGTAAATATTGCTAATTATTTATCAGTAGTATCGTCAATCTGCTCTGTGAATTGAAAAGTTGGCATACAGGTTGCAATGTAGAAATTATATATACTGCTAGTCAGTTCTTGTGGAGGGTTTGAAATGGCAATTTCTTTTGATAACGCATTAGGTATTCATCAGCATACTGTTGGTGTTCGTTCAGAGCGCGCAGAGATGCTAGCGACGAATATCGCTCAGGCGAATACACCTGGCTATAAAGCAAAAGGAATGGATTTTCAAAAAGCATTACAATCGGCAACATCAAAGGCAAGCATGGGTCTTAGTCGTACAGATGGTCGGCACATTAATGCCTCAACACGAGTGGCAGGGGAAATTCAATACCGCGTACCAACTCAACCAGATACAGGAGATGGCAATACGGTAGATGTGGATTTGGAGCGTAATTTATTTATGCAAAACCAACTTCGTCATCAAGCATCATTAGAGTTTTTAGGTAGTAAATTCAAAAACCTAACCAAAGCAATTAAAGGGGAATAGAGATGAGCTTATTTAATGTTTTTAACGTTACAGGTTCTGCAATGAGCGCAGAGTCAGTTCGTCTTAACACCACTTCAAGTAACATGGCAAATGCCGACAGTGTTAGTAGTTCTGCTGCTGAAACTTACAAGGCTCGTCAAGCTGTCTTTGGTGCGGAATTGAGTAAAGCTAAATACAAACAAGAACATACAGTACCTGTAAAAGTTCTTGGCATTGTTGAAAGCCAAAAACCGCTACGTGCTGAATATAACCCTGACCACCCTATGGCAAATGACGATGGCTACATTTTTAAGCCAAACGTTAATGTTATGGAAGAAATGGCAAATATGATTTCTGCTTCTCGTTCATACCAAACGAATGTTCAAGTGGCAGATGCAAGTAAACAAATGTTGCAGAGTACTCTGCGAATGGGTCAATAAGGATAGGAGGTAGCTATGACTGGAATCAATAACGTTGGTCAAAACGGCTTGTCCTACATCGACCAGCTTAAAAGTCTTCAAGAGGCAAATAAACCTGAAAAAGCAACAGGTGGTAAAAATGAACTGAAGCAAGAAGACTTCCTTTCATTATTAACCAAACAATTGTCTCAACAAGACCCGTTTAAGCCGGTTGAAAACGACCAGATGATTGCGCAAATGGCATCATTTGCAACCGTCGATGGTATCGGCAAGATGAATACACAGTTTGATAGCTTGAATTCATCTATGACATCTAACCAAGCATTACAAGCGTCTTCGCTTGTTGGTCGTGATGTTCTAGTACCTGGCGCTAAAGGCTTAAAAGAAGCAGATAAAGGCATGGCGGCAATGGTTAAATTGCCACAAGCGATTAATAACCTAATGGTTCGTGTAGAAAACGAACAAGGTCAATTAATTCGTACTTTAAATGTGGGCGCTAAACCTGCTGGCGACACTCGTGTTGAGTGGGACGGCAAAGATGACAAGGGCAATGCAATGCCTGCTGGTAGCTATAACATTAAAGCTGCTGGCGTGCTTGATGGAGAAAACAAAGAATTTGGTGTATCAACATACGCTAACGTCAACAGTGTTCTTCTAGGCAAAGGTGATGGCAATGTTCTGCTAAATCTTGCTGGTTTTGCTTCACCAATGAAACTGGCAGAAGTGCTAGAAGTTGGTAAAGCATAAAAGGGCGAATATTCAGTGCAGCATGACGCTGCCTGAATACTTTCAATAACGTTATATTTTAATTCAATTCAATAAAGAGCTATGCCAATTCCTTTAACATTCCCAATTGACTGTGATCGTTAATGGAATTGGAAAACATAAGCGTAGCTAGATAGGAGATATCAAATGTCATACGTAGCATTAAGTGGTCTAGCCGCTGCTCAAAAAGACTTAAACACAACATCAAATAACCTTGCCAATGCAAATACTTTTGGCTTTAAAGAGTCTCGTGCAGAATTTGGTGATGTGTATTCATCGTCATTGTTCTCAAATGCAAAAACCACAACTGGCGGCGGTGGTCAGACGACTAAAGTAGCACAACAGTTCCATGAAGGTTCTAGCATCTATACTAACAATCCAATGGATTTACGTATCTCTGGCCAAGGTTTCTTCGCAGTGGCAAAAGATCGCCTACAACCAGCGACAAATGAATTAAGCCGTAATGGTGCATTCCACCTAGATAATGAAAACTACGTAACGACATCAAATGATGAGTTTTTACTGGGTTACGAAGTTGATCCTGAATCTGGTAATGTGTCTTCTTATGAGCCTAAAGCCCTTAAGATCCCAGACCAATTCGGTAAGCCAAAACCAACAGAAAACGTTGAAATTGGTATGAACTTACCAGCAACTGAAGTACCAAAAGATCCTGCTCTTTTTGATATGAATGATCCCGACACTTATAACAAGTCAACATCGGTAACGACGTATGACTCTCTGGGTCAGCCATATAAAATGACGACGTACTATGTTAAAGATGCAACGCAACCAAACCGCTGGAATGTGTTTTACTCTTCAACTGATGTGGATGGTGAGAAGCCGGTAAACATTAATGCTGGTGATATGGCTAATGCTTCTGGCCAAGTTGGTCACTCTATTATCTTTAATAATGATGGTACAACTCAAAGCATCAATGCTGGTCAACCGGTTTCGACAACCACGTTAGGTGAGAATGGTTTAAACTTAAATGGTGCTGATCCTTCTCAGACATTAACCATGAAGTTTGATAACCCAACACAATTCTCAGCACCGTTTGAAATGCGTCGTTTCAGTGAAGACGGCGCAACAACAGGTTATTTATCAAAAGTAGATATCGATAAGAGTGGTAACATTGTTGGTTCTTATTCAAATGGTAAAGATGTGACACTAGGTCGCGTAGCAATGGTTCGTGTAACTAACCAACAAGGCCTTGCTCAAAACGGTGGCACTCAATGGTCAACGACACAAGCGTCTGGTGCTGCTATTTGGGGTGAAGCAAACCAAGGTTCATTTGGTGATATTCAAAGTGGTACCCTAGAGCAATCAAACATCGATATGACTCAAGAGCTCGTTGATTTGATTTCTGCACAACGTAACTTCCAAGCGAATTCACGTTCACTGGATGTACACAACCAACTGCAACAAAATATCCTACAAATTCGTTAATCTAAACGAGATTATTGTTATCGAATTGCCGTCAACGTTGACGGCAATTTTTTACCCAGAGTATTTGCCTCTCCTCCCTAGTTCTTCCCTCATTGAATCTCTTATATTTATAAAATCATCCTGTTATATATTTAATGTATTGAAAGATATATTAAATAAAAGTTGGCACACTCATTGCTATTATAACTTCAGATAGATTATTGGAGTTCATTATGGATCGCGCATTATTTTTAGCCATGAGTGGCGCAAAGCAAAACATGCAAGCTATGCAGCTGCGTTCAAACAACCTTGCCAACGTAAGTACGACTGGTTTTCGTGCCGATTTAGAGCAAGCGCGTTCAATGCAAGCGTATGGTGAAGGTTTGCCTACTCGTGTGTTCAATATGACTGAGCGTCCGGGAAGCAGTTTTTCTCAAGGCTCTGTTATTACGACAGGTCGTGATTTAGATTTAACGATTGAAGGCGATGGCTGGATTTCAGTGATGGACAACACGGGCCGCGAAGGTTTGACTCGTGCCGGTAATCTAAAAATTGATGAAACAGGTTTATTAATGAATGGCAGCGGTCATCTAGTACTAGGTGAAAATGACGCGCCAATCACTTTGCCGCTTCCTATCTCAAAAATTCAAATTGCTAAAGACGGCACTATCTCTGTTCTTGAGCAAGGTGCGCCAGCAGAAGCGATGGCAGAAGTTGACCGTATTAAATTAGTAAAAACCGATAATCGTGATTTATTTAAAGACACGAATGGTTTATTCCGTTCAAAAAATCCTAATAATGCATTCCAAGCGGATGCTAGTGTCACTGTACTAAAAGGTGCATTAGAAGGCAGTAACGTTAATGCCGTAGGTGAAATGACCAATTTAATTGATTTGCAACGTCAATTCGAAATGCAAGTCAAGATGATGAGTACCGCTGAAGAGATGGATAAAGCGTCAGACTCATTATTACGTATGGGTTAATTGAATAATTAACTTTGATTAACTTAATACATTAAAAAATTTAGAGGAACACACAATGAATCCAGCATTATGGGTAAGTAAAACAGGTTTAGACGCACAGCAAACAAACATTGCCACTATCTCAAACAACTTGGCGAATGCCTCAACAGTTGGCTTTAAAAAGAGCCGTGCCGTATTTGAAGATCTGTTTTACCAAAACGTAAACCAAGCCGGTGCTCAATCAACTCAAAATACCGAGTTACCAACTGGCTTAATGCTAGGTGCGGGTTCTAAAGTTGTGGCAACTCAAAAAGTATTCACTAACGGTAATGCTCAGACCACATCAAACGGTATGGACATGATGATTGAAGGTAAAGGCTTTTTCCAAGTAACTATGCCAGATGGCAATATTGGCTACTCTCGTAATGGTCAATTTACACTGAATGATGAAGGCGCAATCGTAACAACAGGCGCTGGCTACCGTTTAGAGCCAGAAATTATTGTTCCTGAAGATGCCATTAATGTAACGGTAGGTACGGATGGTGAAGTGTCTGTTCGTTTACGTGGCCAACAAGATAACCAGGTGATAGGCCAAATCACAACGGTTGATTTTATTAACCCAGGCGGTCTAGAGCCAGTAGGGCAAAATCTTTACTTACCTACAGGCGCAAGTGGTGATCCACAAGAGGGAACACCGGGTCTAGAAGGTTTAGGTGCAATTCGTCAATCTATGCTTGAAGCATCAAACGTAAACGTAACAGAAGAGTTAGTGAATATGATTGAAGCGCAACGTGTTTACGAAATGAACTCAAAAGTAATTTCTGCTGTTGATAAAATGGCAAGCTTTGTTAACCAACAACTGTAATTGGTGATTAGGATGAAACGTCTTCTTTGTTTACTACTACTAACCACATTAACGGGTTGTGAATCGCTGTTAATTCAAAATCCAAATTTACAAGAAAGTGAAGTCACTTCTGCGACAACCAATGTTGATGCGGTAGAGGGAGATAAAGCAAAAGAAGAGAGCGGCGGCATTATTGATACACTGCGTGGTCGTAATGATCCTATATCAGGTGATCCTGCTTGGGCTCCAATTCATCCTAAAGAAAAACCAGAGCATTATGCGGCAGCAACTGGTTCACTGTTTAATATCGATCACGCGCAAGATATGTATGACGACACTAAACCTCGTGGATTAGGTGATATTGTTACGGTTACTCTGGCTGAAAACACCAAAGCGGCAAAAAGTGCCGATGCTGAATTATCAAAATCGAATGATTCAAGCATGGAACCACTGCAAGTCGGTGGTCAAGAATTACAAATGGGTGGTCAGTATAATTTTTCTTATGAATTATCAAATGACAATAACTTCACAGGAAATACATCAGCCAATCAAAGTAACAGTTTAAGTGGTTCAATTACGGTTGAGGTGATTGAAGTATTATCAAATGGTAACTTGCTGATCCGTGGTGAAAAGTGGTTAACACTGAATACGGGTGATGAGTATATTCGATTAAGCGGAACGATCAGACCTGAAGATATTGCGTTTGATAACACAATCGCCTCAACACGAATTTCAAATGCTCGTATTCAATATTCAGGTGCGGGTGATCAACAAGATATGCAAGAACCAGGATTCTTGGCACGATTCTTTAATGTAGCACTGTAATAATGACGAATCGTTGGAGTTTTGACGTGAAGAAAAACCTAATTACCTTAATTTTTACTTGGTTATGCCTAAGTATCTCTACAGCACAAGCGGCACGTATTAAAGACGTAGCGGAAGTTGCTGGGGTTCGTAGTAACCAATTAATCGGCTATGGTCTGGTTTCTGGCTTACCGGGTACTGGCGAATCAACACCATTTACCGATCAAAGCTTTAATGCCATGCTGCAAAACTTTGGCATTCAATTGCCGCCAGGTACAAAGCCAAAAACAAAAAATGTTGCGGCAGTAATGGTAACGGCAACGTTGCCCGCTTTTTCAAAACAAGGCCAAGTAGTTGATGTTACTGTCTCTTCTGTTGGTTCAGCAAAAAGCTTACGTGGTGGTACTTTACTGCAAACTTTTCTAAAAGGTTTGGATGGTAAAACTTACGCAATTGCACAAGGCAACTTAATTGTAAGTGGCTTTAGTGCAGAAGGGGCTGATGGTTCAAAATTGGTGGGTAATAACCCAACGGTAGGTCGTATTTCTGGTGGTGCAATGGTTGAACGTGAGGTTCCATCTCCGTTTGGTCGTGGTGATTTCATTACCTTTAACTTATTAGAATCTGATTTTACTACTGCCCAACGTATGGCCGATGCGGTAAATAATTTCTTAGGTCCAAATATGGCGTCAGCAGTTGATGCAACTTCTGTTCGTGTGCGTGCACCTCGTGATATTAGCCAACGTGTTGCTTTTTTATCTGCGGTAGAGAATGTTGATTTTGACCCAGCAGATGGTTCTGCAAAAATCATAGTTAACTCTCGTACCGGCACTATTGTTGTTGGTAAACACGTGAAATTGAAAGCAGCAGCAGTGACTCACGGTGGCATGACGGTTGCGATTAAAGAAAATTTACAAGTGAGTCAGCCTGGTCCTTTTAGTGACGGCAAAACGGTCGTTGTCCCTGACTCTGATATTGAAGTAACTGAAGAGCAAGGAAAGATGTTTAAGTTTGAGCCTGGACTTACTCTAGATGATTTGGTTCGAGCTGTGAATGAGGTTGGTGCTGCACCATCAGATTTAATGGCGATTTTACAAGCACTGAAACAAGCAGGTGCAATTGAAGGTCAATTGATCATTATTTAATGTTCTTTGATAAATAGCTAAATAATTACAGGAAACGCACTTCTTCGGGAGTGCGTTTTTTTTGGCATTAAATTTGCTCTATTATTAACGTAGAGGCAGTAACTTTATTACCCTGATTAAAAGAGTAAGTGTAAAGATGAATAATTCAGTAAACATGACAGACGTAGGCTTTATCCATGATGTGGGTGGTCTAGATAAATTACGTAAAAGTGCGGTGAGTGGCGATCAAGAAAGCCAAGACAAAGCGCTGCGTGCAGCGGCTGAGCAGTTTGAATCAATCTTTACACAAATGCTATTTAAATCAATGCGTAATGCCAATGATTCATTTAAGTCTGATATGATGAGCAGCGATAATCAGCAGTTCTTTGAACAAATGCGTGATGACCAAATGGCGACAGAGTTGTCGAAAAAAGGGTCATTAGGTTTAGCTGACATGATTGTTGCCCAACTTGGTGCATCAATGAATCAAGAGCCACCTGTACATAATGGCAAGAATTTAGAGCAAGATGCGCGTATGGCAATGCGTAAAGCGGCAACCGATGAAACATTACGTTTGCCGGTTGATTATCAATACCCAGCAATGTCTGAAGCTAAACAAGCATCACAAACAGAATCAGGGTCTGTCGCTCAATTAGAAAAAGCCTTAGCGGCAAGACCGGCACAGCAGCCTCAGAAATTTGATTCACCTCAGCAGTTCGTTAAAACCATGAAACCATACGCAGAGAAAGCAGCAAAAGCTCTGGGTATTGATTCTAATGTCTTAATCGCTCAAGCGGCCTTAGAAACGGGTTGGGGTAAGAAAGTTATTCAAAACTCAGTGGATTCAAGTCATAACTTATTTAACATTAAAGCAGACAGAAGTTGGCAAGGTGATAAGATCGCTAAGAATACGTTGGAGTATCACGATAATATCGCAGTGACAGAGAATGCAGCCTTCCGTTCATACAATAACTATGAAGAGAGCTTTAGTGATTTTGTTCGATTCTTAAATCAAAACCCACGTTATGAGCGCGCATTACAACAAACAGAAAGCTCAGAAAGCTTTATTAAAGGGATCCACAGTGCAGGTTATGCAACGGATCCAAATTATACGAGTAAAGTAATGAGTGTAATGAAGACCGTAGAAAGCTTAACTAAATAAATTCGATTAAAAAATTAAACCATCAAAATCCTGCATCTTAGTCATATTCACTAACTAAGATGCAGGATTTTTTTATTGCCGCCAAAAATGAAAAGAGGCAAAGAAAGGCAATAAATGCAGAACTCTAGTGGCAAAGAGTCGCTTAAAATAAGCCAGCTTATCTTATCTTATTGATAAGTATGAATTTAAAAGTTGGCACACTGATTGCTTTATTAGAGTCGTTAGGAAATTTTTATCGCATCTTTTATAAAGTTTTTTTGGAGGCAACATGGGACTTGATCTGCTAAATCTAGGTACACAAGGTGTGCTTACGGCGCAGCGTCAACTGAATACGACCAGTCACAATATTAACAACGTTAATACTGAAGGCTTTAGTCGTCAATCGGTTGTTCAAGAAACAAATATGCCTCATTGGGTGTCAGGTGCAAACCTCGGCGCAGGCGTGCATGTAGCCGCTGTGCGACGTTCGTTTGATCAGTTTGCTACAAATGAATTGAATCTATCGACAACCAATTTAAATTACTCTATGGATACAGAAGCAAATCTTGATGTTCTAACGAATATGATGTCGTCTATTGGCGCAAAACGTATTCCAGAAAATATTAATGATTGGTTTGATGCAGTAAAAACACTTGCCGATAGCCCTAACGAAATCGGTGCGCGTAAAGTAGTCCTTGAGAAATCACGCCTTGTTTCGCAAAGCTTAAATGACTTTTATGAAAACGTGCGTCAGCAAAATGCAGACGTAAATAAAAAGATGGATCTAACGGTAGAGCGTATGAACGGTATTGCTCTAGAGTTAAAAGACATTAACCAAATGATGGTCAAGACCCCAGGTCCGCACAATGACCTAATGGACCGTCATGATAAGTTAATTAAAGAGCTATCTCAGTACACAAAAGTAACCATTACAAAGCGTCAAAACGAGAATTCATTTAATGTATTAATTGGTGGTGGGCACATGCTAGTGTCTGGCACAAATGCAAGTGAATTGAAAATGATCGCAGGGACTCCTGACCCATTACAACGCCGACTAGCAATGGTTGAAGGTAAAGGATTGAAAGCAATTCAGCATGATAGCATTGGCGGTAAAATGTCAGCGTTATTTGAATTGCGTGATAGCACTATTCCTACCATCATGGATGAATTAGGCCGTGTGGCAGTAGGCTTCAGCAGTGAAGTTAACCGTCTACAAAGCCAAGCAATAGATCTGCGTGGACAGATTGGTGCTAATATTTTCTCTGATGTGAACTCAGAACAAGCAGCACGTAGTCGTGCCATCGTACAAGGTGGTTCATCTGCAGAAGTTGGCGTATTTATTGATGATATTAGCTTACTAAAAGCAGGTGATTACACACTAAAGTATGACGGCAGCCAATATACGGTGACCCGACCTACAGGTGAAGTACAACGCTTAGACCCAACCGGTAACCCATCGACCTTTTTCCTAGACGGTATGCGAGTTGAAATTCGTGAACCACTAGGTGCCGGTGAGCGTGTATTACTTCGCCCAACCCGTATTGCAGCTGGCGAAATGAAGCTTGAAATGAATGAAGCAGAGAAAATTGCTGCACAAAGTTATGCAAGCTCTGCCACTTTTGCGACAGGTAATGCGAAATTTAAAGTGTTACAAGCAGGTGAGCTAAAAGAGTTCCAAGTTGTTATCTCTCCAGCAGCGAATCAGTTTGCAGTGTTAGATATGAAAGGGAAAATGTTACTAGAGCCACAAACCTACCCACCAAAAGGTCCGGTAAGCGTTGGTGGTACAACGTTTGAACTAACAGGTGGCGCAGCTGCAAATGATAAGTTTGCTGCTAACTTAGTGCCATCAGAAGGTGATAACGGTAACTTATTGCTAATGCAAGGCTTACAGACACGTAAGGTAATGGATGAAGGCCGTTCAACGGTGATTGACCTATACGAAAACGTAAATACTGAAATTGGCCTGAAAAAAGCAACAGCGTCTCGTTTATCTGAAGTTTCTCGTGTAGAAAATGAAGCAGCACAAAGTCGTGTCGCTTCTGTAGCTGGCGTAAACTTAGATGAAGAAGCGGCAAATATGATGAAGTTCCAACAAGCGTATATGGCTTCTTCTCGTATAATGAAAGCGGCAGACGAAACGTTTAACTCAATCTTGCAACTTTCGTAACTAGGAGGCATTCAATATGTTAACTCGTATTTCAAGCTTTCATAATTACCAATCAGTTCAGAATGATATTTCGCGCCAAGAAGCCAAAGTGCATCAAAACAGCGCACAATTAGCGTCAGGTAAAAAGCTATTAACGGCAGGAGACGACCCCGTTGCTGCGTTATACGCTCAAAACCTAACGCAAAAGAAAGAAGAACTACGTCAATACAGCGATAGCATTATTCTTGCTCGTAACCGCTTAGAGCGTCATGAAGTGGCGATCGCCAATGCGGAGCAGTTTGCTGATGATGCAAAGCGCAGTGTAATGGAAATGATTAACGGTTCTCTTGCACCAGAAGACCGTTACGCTCATGCTCAGGACGTAAAAGGATTATCAGATAATTTCTTAAACCTAACTAATATGTTAGATGAATCAGGAAATTACCTTTTCTCTGGAACTAAGCCTAAAACCCAACCATTTTTTAGATCAAATGATGGGACAGTCGCTTATGCCGGAGATGAGTACCAACGTAATTTAAAAGTATCAGGTTCGATTGAAGTTGCTGTTAATGATTCTGGCAGTAAGCTGTTTACTGAAATCAAAAATCCATTTGGAGATTATGATCCACAGTACACATTGCAAGACGGTTCAGAGCTTTTGCTGTCAAAAGCGACGAATGCCAATTACACCGATCCTGCAACTTATGAAATCACTTTTAATGCAGCAGCTAACGGTCAGTATAACTATGAGCTATCAAAAGATGGAAGTACGGTAAAAACAGCTCAATTTGATCCTTCTGAAGGCATCAAATATGAAGGGGTTGATATTCAAATCCGTGGTCAATTAAAAGCGGGTGATACCATCACCTTGGAGCCAAAAAAGACCATTAGCATTTTTGATTCGTTCAAAAGAGCACAAGAATTAGCATTAAATGATGTGTCTGATGCCTCAACAACGGCTGAATTACACCAAGTAACGGATGAATTTCACGCGGCATTCATTCATTTAAGCCAAGCGCGAGCAGAAGTTGGTACGAGACAAAATACGCTAGATCAACAAGAGATGCAGCATCAAGATTTTGATTTAACTATTTCTAAATCATTAAGTTCTATTGAAGACTTAGACTATGCGCAAGCGGTCATCGAATTTAATGAAAATACACGTGCGCTTCAGGCATCTCAACAAGCGTTTGGTAAAGTAAAAGACATTACTTTATTTAATTACGTGTAAATACCACCATTAAATAAAAAGAGAGCTTAGCAGCAGTGCTAGGCTTTTTTTTATGGCTATAACTAATTGAATTATAAGTATATTGTATGGGAAGTGTCTTGCCGCATCGTTAGTTTTTTTTGCCGCTTTTTAGTAGCAGGCAAATAGTCATTTATTGATTGAGGCAAAGGTAAAAAAAAGCGGCAAAACCTATTGCTAATCAAACGGCAAAATTATTTTTTATTCTTATTTTTCTATAAAAAGCGAAAATAAATAATGAATATTAATTTTTAAGATGTTGTTATTTGAAGTTTTATTTATTTATTTACTTGCGTTGATGTGTTTATTTAAAAACTGGCACACCTTATGCTAATTAATAACTATGACTGAGACGCTCACAGTTTGCCAATGGTAAATAGTGGCATAGCAGTTGCAGAGTGGAGTT
>JAAGZR010000491.1 GCA_024206155.1 Aliivibrio sp. | reverse complement strand
TATAAAAGCAAAAAGAAATTTATGTATCTCTCAAACAAAGTTCAGGGTTTAGTTTCTGCTTCAAGAATTCCCATCCAGATCTTACTACAATGGATGTGTGAAAGACAATAAAGTGCCCACAACAGTTACTTACCAATGCAAATGCAGTTGCATTACAAATTAGCAAAGAACCTGTTAATGTATACACATTGTTCCGAGTATATTTGAGTTCCTTTTCTCGTAAACCAGTCGTATCATCGCGAATGATATTCTCCCATGTATTTATTTTCCAAAATTGCATGCTTTCCAAAATCTGAAAGAATGCGTGAGAAAGTACGTGATCCTGTTTAGACCCACAAAAGAAACCACAACATGTCACATTTCAAGAAGTTAGTGCCAATTATCATACCTCGCTTATACACACAACCCGTTGACCCCTATTATTTCCACGTAGAATGTCATACTTCCTAGTAAACACTGAAATGTTCTGGAAAAGAAAATGAAACTAAAGTGTCACTTTGCAGTTGGAGTGCTCTAGGTAAGCAGTAGCACCAAAATAAGTCAGGGATATGGTCAACCTACAATACCAGTGCTACTTACCGCTACCAACACCAAACCACCAACCATGATAGCAAACCCTATGAGTCCTTTAGGTCCTAGCAGATACACTGGCACACCTACACCCATTACTAGTGTCGCAATTAAACTTGCAATGACTTCAATTATAAAAAAATATCCGTTGGCAGCCATTTCAGCTTCAGATGCTACAAGATTCATCTGAGGTACGGAGTAAAATTAAGTTTAGTAGAAACACAGTATACTTGGCACCATACCAAAGCACCATATGTTGATACCACACATTCTGGGGGTAACACAGCACAATGATCTCAACTACTGACAGTCATTTAATGGCAATCCCAACGCCAGCCAGCTACCGCTACTCAAAACCAATCAAAAGTGTAGTTTTTTACCCGATCTCCTGGGGTG
>JAAGZR010000490.1 GCA_024206155.1 Aliivibrio sp. | reverse complement strand
TATAAAAGCAAAAAGAAATTTATGTATCTCTCAAACAAAGTTCAGGGTTTAGTTTCTGCTTCAAGAATTCCCATCCAGATCTTACTACAATGGATGTGTGAAAGACAATAAAGTGCCCACAACAGTTACTTACCAATGCAAGTCCAGATGCAGTAGCAGTTACTGTAGTACCTGCTAACATGTGCATATTTTTAGTAGTATATTTGAGTTCCTTTCCCCGTAAATCTAGCGTTTCGCCACCAAGCATTTCCTCCCATGTATTTATTTTCCAAAATTGTATGTTTTCCAAAATCTGAAAGAATGTGTGAGAAAGTACGTGATCCTGTTTAGACCCACAAAAGAAACCACAACACGTCACATTTCAAGAAGTTATTGCCCATTACCATACCTCGCTTATATACTGAGCCCGCTTACCCCTATACACTCCACGTAGAATATCATCATTTGTAGTAAGTGTTACAGCGCTCTGGAAAAGAAAATGAAGCTAAAGTGTCACTTTGCAGTTGGAGTGCTCTAGGTAAGCAGTAGCACCAAAATAAGTCAGGGATATGGTCAACCTACAATACCAGTGCTACTTACCCCTAACAACACAAAGCTACCAAATAAGATAGCAAACCCTATGAGTCCTTTAGGTCCTAGCAGATACACTGGCACACCTATACCCATTGCTAGTGTCACAATTAAACTTGTAATGGCTTCAATTATAAAAAAATATCCGTTGGCAGCCATTTCAGCTTCAGATGCTATAAGATTCATCTGAGGTACGGAGTAAAATTAAGTTTAGTAGAAACACAGTATACGTGGCACCATACCAAAGCACCATACGTTGATACCACACATTCTGGGGGTAACACAGCACAATGATCTCAACTACTGACAGTCATTTAATGGCAATCCCAACGCCAGCCAGCTACCGCTACTCAAAACCAATCAAAAGTGTAGTTTTTTACCCGATCTCCTGGGGTG
>JAAGZR010000489.1 GCA_024206155.1 Aliivibrio sp. | reverse complement strand
TTGGGTAACACACTGGCCTTGTTTAGCACGGCGAATTGTTGGGAGGTTTCCATAACGAAGTTCATCAAGGGTTTCATCCGCTAAACGCTCTTGCGAATAAGCCGAGCTAACGCCCTTCAAAACCTCAGTATCACAACGCTCTTCAATCCAACGCTCACGAAGTTTTGGTAACCCTTGGTAAACATCAATGTCATAATTTGGATCGGTATACACACCTGATGTGTCATAAACTTGAATCGGCTCATTCGGCTCAAGAATTGGCGTTTCTTTGGTTCCACCAACTAAGCTATCTGCCAGTGAAATTTCACGCATAGGTACGCGGATATCAGGGCGAGATCCTTCAATATACACTTTTGTTGAGTTTGGGTATGGTTGAACCGATAAAGATTCAATATTAGTTTTAGCATCTAAACGTGCTTGTTTGCGACTTGACGACATAGCAAAATTCCTTGATAAAAATAGAATAATTGCTTGTCGGATTTGAGTTGTAGAAAGAGGTTCTTAGTATGAGATACAACGAGTAAGCCTACATATTTATATGCGATGAATTAAACAAATAAATTAAAGCTAAAATTCAGCTGCGGTTTATCATTAAATAATTCGATGAGTGGCTAACATACTAAGATAAAAATTATCTCTTGTTCCCTTCGCAGGTATTAGCCTGATCAGGTTCTACGGATCCCGCAATGCGGTCTCAGCTCGTACTTTAAAAAGCACTAAGCACTCCGACAAGTTTCTTTCAGATCTTTCAATCAAAATCTGAACGTGTTCGAAGTATAAAGAAAGTACACAAAAAATGAAACGGAAGAGAAAGAAGTTATCAAGTGGTTGGCTGAGTTTGTGAGTGAGCGCATATTAGATTGAATCATATCACCCTAATATGCATCTCTGTAAACACAGAACGATGTAAATATAGTTATCCATCATTTGAATACTTGCAATACCCAAAAACCATCAACAGACCCAATTAAACATGGGTTATTTAACGTTGCGTTAAACAGATTGTTAAAGTTAGGCAAGTGCTAAACTAGATTACATCAATTAATTTAATTTAAATATAAGAGGTTAACACTATGATAAATGGCACACTTTACAGTGATGTTTTTATTATTACGCTTATAACCATTTATTTAAACACTATTATTGGACAATAATAACATCGCATCCAGTCTTGTCTGCAACTTCGCCACCTAGCGTTCTACCCCAGTGTATTTTACTTTTGTGGTATCCAATCATAACAATATCTGCATGAATATTTTTTGCGATATCACCGATATGCTTAACGATATCACCATCAGCAATATGTATTGAACGTACCGGATGAGGTGAGTTTTTTGATAATGCAGATAATTGCTCAATACGTTTAAAATCTAAGGCGTTATCACAGCAATCTAATCCTAGTTCAACGTCCATATAATTGTTGTTGCCGATACCTAATTCAACAAAAATAACATCAAGTTCCGCTTCATTTTGATTTGCTAAAATAGCCGCTTTTGTCATTAACTTATGCGCTCGGCTTTCCTCTGGATTAATCGCCAACAAAACTGTTTGGTATAACTTCATATATTGCTCCTACAAAAAACATGGATAAAAAACTTTAGACTGCTATCTTACTATTAAAGAAAAATTTCTAATTTAATTGAGGTACCAATGAATCAATTTATGCTATTAGGCTTGATTGCTTTAGGTGGAGCTATTGGAGCTTGTTCTCGCTATTTAATCTCTGAACTCTGCATTGTTCTATTAGGCAAAGGATTTCCGTACGGCACCTTAACTGTCAATATTGTCGGCTCTCTTATCATGGGTATATTAATGGCTTCTCTTAGCGAGAGTATCATAGAATCCAGCCTTTGGCGTCCAATCGTCGGCCTTGGATTCCTTGGGGCCTTAACCACTTTCTCTACCTTTTCAATGGATAATGTTATTTTGATGCAGCAAGGTGAGATCATTAAAGCCGGTTTAAATATCTTACTAAATGTCACTCTCAGTATTGTGGCTTGTTTTATTGGTTTCCAACTAATAAAAAGCTAACAACGCGTTACAGCCTTCTCTAACCCAAAAACAATCAAACCTCAGCATATCTGCAGAGGTTTGATTAGAGATTTAAAAACGAGAAAGTAGAGCTGCTCCCCAACAGCATCGGAAGTAAAGCACCTATCCTGCTATAAATTTAAAAATTAATATTCATTATAAATATCAAATAGGTGTCGATAAATATTTAAACTGGCGACTATTTTTACCAAATGAAGATTTAATTAATCTATTTATGTCCTCTGCATTAACTGAGTTCGCTGTTTTTGGAATATCAAATAACGCTTCAATTCCGTAATTATGTATCGTGTAACGATTTAAGAACCATGCTTGTTGTACTGAGTTATCTTTTAATGATTCTAAATCTACGACCAGCTGTTTAGCAGCGGCGCTAACCTCACTGTCCGTGACTCCTTGCAGCAGATCTTGTATCACCTTATCAACAGCAGATTCAATAAGCTCTGCATTCTTAGGATCAATTTGTGCACCAATAATCCAATGAGGCTTAAATTCACTGTCTGCATTTACCATTACAGCATGAGGAGCATAATCCAAGCTTAGTTCCTCACGAACATAATGCATCATCCTTTTAGATATGATTCGTTGCAGCATGTCTTCCATAAAAATAGTTTTAGCTGATTTATTCGCTATTTCCTGATCCGCTATAAATTGAACAATATAATGACTGTTCTGCTCAGTATTAACCGCCATTGTCATTCTTGGTACAGAATCAGGCTTGTACGTTAAGGAGTAATCGGTTTTGTCAGCAGAACCAAGCTTCATGCTTGCTATATATTTACGAAGTAACGGTTTTAACTCGGACGGTTTTAAATCAGCCACAATCACTAACTGATAATTACGGTTCTGCTGAAATAGTAAATGATGCACACGTTTAATTTGGTCACTGGTCACCGTATTTACACCATCACCATCGAGTAATTGATGACGGCTAGTTGAAGGAAAAGTGTTTCTATTAATTGCTTTAGTAAATTGCCCAAACGATGTTGATATATATGCACTTCTGTTTTGTTCAAACTCTTGCTTTACTGCTTTTAATTGCTCTTCATCTACATTAATTTCAGACATGACCATTGCTAATACAGCAAACGTATCTGCTAGTCCTTCTTTGTCTGTTATTCCCTTAATACCATGATCCGTAAAGTTGATATAAGGGTAAAGTTCTATCCCTCTATTTCTTAAGTGGGAATCTAATTGAGAGCCAGTAAACTTACCAATACCACTACGAGTGACCGCAGGAAAAGCAATATTAGCGGCTGGTATCAGTTCAGAAGGCAACGCTGCAATCCCCCCTTTACTTGCTAGTGAAAACACCACTTCATCACCAGCATCGAGTTTTCTCAAATAAAGGACATTTACTCCATTATCTAGTGTCCAACGTGTTAAATCGAGTTCATCAGATAATTGAGTTTCAGACAGAATCGTGCCACTCGTCATTGGTACAGGAAAAGCAGCACTCACATTATTAATCAGTGGTTCATTTCCTGATTTTGCATATATTGATTTTAGTTCAGGGATACTTGATTCTATTTGAGCCATCGACTCAACCGAATCAACACCAATAGCAAATTGATACGAAGATGACAGTAATTCATCAATATGATCATTAACTGCTTTCAAATCTGTCGCTTCTAAAAATGTCTTCAAACTTGCTTTGTAATCTAAACTTGATTGACTTATTTGCTGATTCACAATGCCGTTAACTTTGTTTTCAACATGGTCATAAGGCGTCAATTTTTCTCGGTTTGCATCAAGATTATCAAGCTGATGATGGTAAGGTTGGAGTAAGTTATCTAACTCACCATATGACACGCCATGATCTCGTAGCG
>JAAGZR010000488.1 GCA_024206155.1 Aliivibrio sp. | reverse complement strand
GTCAGCAACGTGCAGCACAACAGCAAGCACAGTTTGAAGCTGAAAACATGAAGATGGGTGGCGAAGCTATGCAGGCAGTTGGTAAAGGTCAAAAAGAATTAGAGGGCGGCAATGAATAGCTTTGACGACTTAAAGAGTTTATATCGTGCGGTATTTAACACACCGAACGGTGAAAAGGTTTTACAAGATTTACAGGCACAACTTAATCCTGATGAAATCATTGTAAAAGGCGATGCTAACGAAACGTATATCAATTTAGGTAAGCGTGAAGCATTTATTTATATTAGTCAATTGTTGAGGGTTGATGATGAGTGAAGAAAACGTAACAAACGAAGCAGCAGCAGTACAAGCGGATATTAATACTAACGATGATTGGCGCTCAAGTTTGCCAGAAGATATCAGAGGAGCTAAAGCTTTCGATTCTGTCAAAGATGTTGGCTCACTGGCTAAGCAGTTCCTTGATGCGCAATCACATATCGGTAATAGCATTCGTATACCAGGTGAAGATGCAGGACAAGAAGCTATCGAAGCTTTTAACCAAAAGATTATGAATAAAACTAATCTAATGCATAAGCCAGAAACACCAGAAGATTACGCCAATGTATTTAAAGCCATGGGTAAGCCTGACGATGCTAACGGGTATGCAATGCCAGAAGACGTAACAGGTAGTTATGATCATTTAAAAGAGCTGGCTTTGGATGCTGATATGACTAACAAGCAATTTGAGTCACTGGTTAAATCAGTTGCTCAGTTGGATGCCACAGCGGTAGAAACGCAGCAGGCACAACAACAAGAAAGCATGAACACGCTTAAAAAAGAATGGGGCGCAGCCTTTGACCAAAACAACAACCAAGCAGTAGCAGCGCTTGAAGCAACTGGCGCACCTGAAAGTGTTATAGAATTAGCGAAAGCCGGCAATGTGGACGGGCAGACGCTTAAATGGTTCCACGCTTTATCACAAAAGATTGGCGGC
>JAAGZR010000487.1 GCA_024206155.1 Aliivibrio sp. | reverse complement strand
TGATTTAGCAAAGCTTGATTGAGTGTTTCCACTTTTACTTTCTCTGAATGTTTTTCTTAATCTAAATAGTAAGAAAACCAAAATAGTGCACATAATCGCTATTAATAAATAGCTGCCAAAGGTGAACAGAGCGGTAGGTTTTTCCATTTTTGTAATGATGATGGTTTTTGGCTCTGGTGTAATTTCAGTAACTTTAGGCGTGTTGGTTTTTTCAGATGCTTCAAGCTCTTGCTTGAGCCTAGAATTATGTTGCTGTTCAGCCAATGAAGTCAATACTCGTTTGTATCCAAGCATTGCTTCGCCATGACCATTATGTGATGCGATTTGGTACCACAATGAGGCATTGTATAAATCGACACTGCCAGACAAACCGTATTCGTAAATCTCACCCAAATAGAATTGAGAAGGAGGGTGGTTTTGTGTGGCTGCTCGAGTAAACCAATAAATGGCTTGTTTAGAGTCTTGAGCAATGCCATAGCCATTTTTATAGATCTGACCAAGATTAAATTGAGCCGTTGTATTGTCTTGGATTGCCGCTTGTTTATACCACTGAATAGCATGGTCAATGTTAATAGGGCGGTTAGTTCCAGATTCATATTCCATTGCTAATTTTACTTGTGCGCGAGCATCGCCTAACTCTGCTTTTTCCTCAAGAGGATCGGCATGGGAAGTGAGACTGAAAAGCAAAACAACAGCGAGTAATAGAGAGCGGATCATAAATTGTCAGTTATTAGCAATACAAAGGCGGCAATAGTGTAGCGATAGGAAGGTAGAAAAGTAAAGATAAAAGGTTTGTACAGTTGAATTGTGAAAAAAAGGGCGTATTGAGTTTCCTCTATACGCCCTGAATTTTATTATTAATGTCTAGGTA
>JAAGZR010000486.1 GCA_024206155.1 Aliivibrio sp. | reverse complement strand
CAACTCAAACTTCTGCAAAGTGGCATGATTATCAAATTCAAGCGGGTGATACGCTGTATCAAGTATTTAGAAAAAATAATCTGTCGCTCACAGAGCTAAACAAGGTGGTTAAAATCGAAGGTGCCGATAAACCATTGAGCAATATTAAAAAAGGTCAATTATTTCGTTTTAAGCTTAATCCGCAGGGTGAATTAGATATCCTTCAGATAGAGCGAGATAACCAAGTAATTATGTACTTTAGAATGTCAGATGGTAACTTTGGCCGCAGTAAATAAAGTTCTTATTCTTTTCTATTAACGTCTCCCTCTTAAGTTCTTTAACCATGTTTTAGGCATTAGAGGGATAATGATTAACGCAATTCCCGCCGCAGTTAATGCATCTGGCACTTCATCAAACCAAATTACGCCAAATAAAACCACAAATATAAGCCCTGAATATTCCGCTAAAGATATCTGAGTTGCTGGTGCTTTTTTATATGCCATGGTTGCTAGGCCGTTATAGCTAATAATAAAGGCAGCGCTTAAAGCTATCCAAAGTACCTCATTATGGCTTAATGGCTGCCAATAAAACCATGCTAAGCCTCCGGCAACAGGTAGAGATAAACAGGTTGTCCAAAACAGCGTGGTAATAACGGATTGCTCATTGGGGATTTTTCTAACTAAAAGATTATATAGCGCTAGCGTTGTTGCCGTTCCTAGAGCAAAAATAGCTGCCCAGTGAAATTGAGAAGGGCGAAGAATAATCAGAACACCAATAAACCCAATAACGGTTTGAAGCACTTTCTTTGCTGATGGTCTTTCATTGAGTAGTAAGATTGAAAGTGGGATCATTAATAACGGTGCGGTGTAAAAAACGGCATTGGCAGTCGCAAGGGTTAAATAAGTGATAGATACCACCATGCAACAACTGCCAATTAAGAGAATATGGGCTCTTAATACTGTTATTTTTGGATTGCTTAAATTTCTTAATGTTGGTGGTTGGCGGATCCAAAATGGAAAGAGAAGAGCGAGTGAAACTAACTGACGTAAGAAAATATACTGAAAAGGTGAAACACCGCCATCAAGGACTTTTACCGCCACATCAGATAGTGATGCCAGTAAGTTACCTAATATAAGTAAAACAATAGCAAGATTGACTGGTGTCATCATAGGTTTCACTATTTTATTAATCGCATGTCGACATGAGGGATATCATCCTCAAGGTACATATCGGAAATTACATTAAAACCATGCTTTTGATAAAAGTGAGTTAAATGTTCTTGAGCCCCAATATCAATACTTTCCCCCGGCCATAATTCTTCACAATCCAGTAAAGCTTGAGAGATGAGTTCGTGACCTAAACCATTACCTCTTGCTGTTTCTTTTGTTGCAACACGACCAATACTGACATTGCTATAACTAATCCCCGCAGGCAATAATCGAGCGCAGGCGATTATTTCATTATTTTTAGTCCCAATTAAATGATAAACCCCATCCTGGCAATCTTTGCCATCCAACTCAGGGTATGGGCAAGTTTGTTCAACCACAAAAACATCGATTCTTAGGCGGATAAGATCGTACAGTTGGACGGTAGTTAAGTTATTAAATGGTATTTTTTGCCAATGAATCATAAGTGTTATCTCGATAGAAAATGAATACTCTCAAGATACCTATGTTTGTTTTTTTAGGCACCAATTAATCTCTGTTTTTTTATTTTCTTTTTCTGCGTAATAAATAGATCATCTAATTAATTACATAGGTATAAAAAATAGCATGGTAAAATCACCATGCTATTTATGCTGTAGAAAATGTAGATTTTATTTATTTTGCTAAATCAATTTGGTATACCGCAAAGCCAACATCATCAGTCGCTACACGCTTCATTGGGTATTGGCCTTTGTCTTTGATGAACTGGGCGGCTTTGTCACTTGGTGATGTTTCAAAGCGAATGTCTAGCTTCTTATTGCTCTTAATTGGAGCAAAAGACCAGTTGTTATCTGCTGCTGGTTTTACTTGACCTTCTTCTTTGCTTACACGAGAAATGTAGCTCGCAAGCACTGTGCGGTTTTCATCTGGTGCATCAAAAGCGATGAAATCAGCCCCTGTACCAGGGAATTTATTGCTGTAAGCACGGTAGTTGTTCGTCGCAATGATAAAGTCTTGCTTCATATCAATTGGTTTGCTTTGGTAAGTTAAACCGACAATACGCTCAGAACCTTCGTTAATTACTTTGCAGTCACCATCATATTTTGCAGGCTGAGTTACGTCGATTTGGTAATTAACACCATCCATTACATCAAAGTTATAAGTACGGAAGCCATCCCAATCGATGAGCTGTTGTGGTGCTGTGCTATTGATATCAATTTGTTTAAATTGACCAGCAGAACATTCAAGCCATTCTTTCACTTCTTTGCCTGTAACCTTCATCGCAACTAGCGTATTAGGGTATAGGTATAAATCCGCTGCATTACGGAACGTTAATTGGCCTGATTCAACTTCAGTGAAGTTTGTTGGGTCATTTCCACGACCGCCTGCTTTGAATGGTGCTGCTGCGGAAAGTACCGGAGTGCCATCTAAATCAGGATCACCTTGAATAAAGCGCTCAACGTAATCTTTTTGCGCTAGGTTAACTATTTGAACGGTTGGGTCATCTTGGACTAATGCTAAGAAGCTATACATCACATCATCAGCTTTCCCTATAGGTTGGTTAACGAAATTACGCGTGCCTTTATGGTCAGCTTCTAGTGCTTTAACAATACCTTCATCAGCTGCAGCTAATGATTTTTTCTCTTTTTTATCAAAGATAGGGCGAGCCTCAGATTGGCCTTTTACTACCATCCATTTTCCATCTTTTTGCTCTAGAGTTAAATCCATCACACCAACGTGGCTACCCCAACGTCCAGGCATAACAGCGGCAACACCATTGATGGTACCATTTTCGTTATCGATGCCTTGCATGTTGTCGAACCCTTTGCCTGGGAAAACAGCATGAGAGTGACCAAATGCGATTGCATCAATACCTTCGACTTCAGATAAGTAGTAAGTAGAGTTTTCTTCGCCTTGTTTGTACGGGTCAGTTGATACACCTGAGTGAGGAATCGCAACAATAACGTTCGCACCTTCCGCTTTCATTTGAGGAATCAATTCTTCTGCAGTTTCTTTGATGTCGCGAGCGTAGACTTTACCTTCAAGATTTTTCTTATCCCACACCATGATTTGTGGTGGAACAAAACCGATGTAGCCGACTTTAATTTCGTGTTCTACGCCAGCTGTATCTTTAAATGTATGTGTTTTAATGATGTATGGCTTAAAGTAATGCTCTTTGGTTTTGGCATCATAAACGTTAGCACTGATGTATGGGAAATCTGCATCATTGATTGATTCTGCTAAGAACTCTAAACCATAGTTAAATTCGTGGTTACCAATGTTACCTGCATCGTAATCTAATTGGTTCATGGCTTTATATGCTGGGTGAACTTCGCCAGCTTCAATACCTTTATCTGCCATGTAGTCACCCATTGGGCTACCTTGCAGTAAATCACCATTATCAACAAGAACACTGTTTGTTACTTCATTACGAGCCTCTTTAACTAACGTAGCTGTGCGCGCTAAGCCAATTTTCTGAGATGGCTTATCTTTGTAGTAATCATAATCCATTAGATTGGTATGAATATCTGTGGTTTCTACAACACGCAATTTAATCACTTCGTTTGTATCTACTGGTGACGGTGTGCAGCCAGAAATTGTGAGTAAGCCTAAGCCAGCTAATACAGCAAGTGAAACAGGTTTAGCAGAGAGTTTCATTATGTTCTCCAAAAAGTGATAATCATAAAAATGCCAATTAAGATAACAGATTGGTTATGTTATAAATGTAATTTGCCTTCTAATGTGTGCGCTTGATCTTCTTCCCATGTGGTTTACGGTAACAAGATCACAGCTTAAACATGAATTTATACGCTGTTTTTTGTGTCCCGTTTTATTTAAGAAAAACTTCGTTAGCATTAAATCGAATAAAAAATGAAATTTTAGAATTTCAGGTAATAAAGTAACCCGTCTATAGTGACTTTATTGGAATGAAAAATAGCCACCATGTAAAAAGAGAATTGATGCTTGTTAGGGCAATTAATTCCATTAATGGTGTCATTACCAAATTTAGCCTAAAGGACAAAAATACATGGACGCAAAACGATTAACCCACCTACAACAGCTAGAAGCTGAAAGTATCCACATTATTCGTGAAGTTGCTGCTGAGTTTGATAACCCAGTAATGATGTACTCGATTGGTAAAGACTCCTCAGTCATGCTGCACCTTGCACGCAAAGCCTTTTATCCTGGAAAAATCCCATTCCCTCTTTTACATGTTGATACGGATTGGAAATTCAAAGAGATGATTGAGTTTCGTGAAAAAACCGCAGAAAAATATGGTTTTGACTTATTGGTTCATAAGAACCCAGAAGGCTTAGCTATGGGGATTAACCCATTTGTTCATGGTTCATCAAAGCATACCGATATCATGAAAACTCAGGGTTTAAAACAAGCGTTAAATAAATATGGTTTTGATGCGGCATTTGGTGGTGCTCGTCGTGATGAAGAAAAATCTCGAGCTAAAGAGCGTGTGTATTCTTTCCGAGATAAAAATCATACGTGGGACCCAAAAAATCAGCGTCCAGAGTTATGGAATACCTATAACGGTCAAGTTAATAAAGGCGAAAGCATCCGAGTTTTCCCATTATCAAATTGGACTGAATTGGATATTTGGCAATACATCTATTTAGAAAATATTGAAATTGTTCCGCTTTATTTATCTGAGAAGCGTCCAGTGGTTGAGCGTGATGGCATGTTGATCATGGTAGACGATGAGCGTTTAGAGTTAGAAGAAGGCGAAGAGATCCAACATAAAGACATTCGCTTTAGAACCTTAGGTTGTTACCCATTAACAGGAGCGGTGGAATCAACAGCAAATACTTTACCTGAAATCATTGAAGAAATGTTGGTTGCTACCTCAAGTGAGCGTCAAGGTCGAGCGATAGATCATGATTCATCTGGTTCTATGGAACTGAAAAAACGCCAAGGTTACTTTTAATATCAAGCATCTAAGGAAGGATTAAATAATGAATAGTGCAGTAGAGCAACAATTAGAAGAGCTTGGTATTGAAGCTTATTTAAAAGAACATCAATACAAATCATTACTTCGATTTTTAACCTGTGGTTCGGTGGATGATGGTAAAAGTACCCTCATAGGCCGATTACTTCATGACTCAAAACAAATCTATGCAGATCAGTTAGATGCAGTTCATGCCGATAGTCAACGCGTCGGCACAACCGGTGAGCGTCCTGATTTGGCATTATTGGTTGATGGTCTGCAAGCTGAGCGTGAGCAAGGCATTACCATTGATGTTGCTTATCGTTATTTCTCAACTCAAAAGCGTAAGTTTATTATTGCCGATACGCCGGGGCATGAGCAGTACACTCGTAATATGGCAACCGGTGCATCTACCTGTAATGTTGCGGTTATTTTGATTGATGCACGTAAAGGAGTGCTTGATCAAACTCGTCGTCACTCTTATATCGCGAATCTTTTAGGCATCCGTCATTTTGTGGTAGCGGTAAATAAAATGGATTTGGTCGATTATTCTGAATCTCGCTTTGAAGAGATTAAAGAAGAGTATTTAACTTTTTCCAAAAAGCTAAATAATCCAAACCTAGATATTTCTATTCTTCCGCTATCTGCTCTAGAAGGAGATAACGTAGTAAACCAGAGTGAAGCACTGGCTTGGTATCAAGGTGTGCCTCTACTAGAGGTGCTTGAGAATATAGATATCGATTCAGACAGAGGAAATGGTGAATTTAGATTCCCTGTGCAATATGTGAATCGTCCAAATCTAGATTTCCGTGGTTTTGCTGGCACCATTTCATCGGGTGGCATCGCTGTTGGTGACGAAATTGTAGCACTACCATCGGGTAAAAAATCAAAAGTGGCCCGTGTTGTGACGTTTGATGGTGACTTAGAGTCAGCACAAGCAGGACAAGCGGTCACTCTAACTCTAGAAGATGAAATTGATATTAGTCGTGGTGATTTGTTGGTGAAAGCGAACTCGAGCTTACAAGCGACGGATCAGTTTAAAGCTGAAATTGTATGGATGACAGAGAAAGGGTTAGAGCCTGGTCGTCAGTACGACATTAAAATTGCCGGTAAGAAAACGGTAGGCCAAATTGATGCGATTCATCACCAGGTAAATATCAATAGCCTAGAAACCTTTGATACTGAAGAGCTGCCATTAAATGGTATTGGGCTGTGTGATGTGTCATTAACAGAGACGGTAAGTTTAGATCGTTATCAAGATTGTGCAGACACTGGAGGCTTTATCTTTATCGATCGTTTAACTAACGTGACGGTAGGGGCAGGGATGATCCAAAACCTATCTGAATTAAGCGATGTGAAGCCTATCAATGATAATGTTAGTGCTTTTGAGGTGGAGTTAAATGCGTTAGTTCGTAAACATTTCCCTCATTGGGGAGCACAAGATATTTCTAAGCTTTTAAGTTAATGACTTAAAAAGGAACCGTCTATGGCATGGGAACAAGGATTCGTTCTGGCTTTATTGGCTTTCATTATTGTGAGTCTATTAGCAAGTAAATTAAAACCAAGTGTGATTTTTGCAGGGGCAGCGTTTATTGCTTTTATGCTAGGGATGATTGATTTACCTAGCTTAGCAAAAAACTTTACTAACTCGTCACTGTTAACCTTGGTGTTATTAATCCTCAGTTCTTGTGCTTTAGAAAAAACACGCCTTATCAGTTGGGTTGGGCGTCATATTTCGGAAGGAAGGTTAGGGAGTGTGGTAGGCAAATTGGGCTTATCAACCGCCATTCTTTCTTCTTTTACTAATAATACTGCAGTGGTGGTGTCTTTAATTGGTGCGATAAAGCGTAATCAACGCCACGCGCCTTCTCGCCTGCTCATTCCTCTTTCTTACGCTGCAATTTTAGGTGGAACCCTAACTCTAATTGGTACTTCTACCAATTTAATTATTAATAGTTTTGTCGAAGATGCAGGTTTACCAAGTTTAAGTTTCTTTGCTCCAACAACTATTGGTATCGCTGTGTTACTTGGTGGGTTATTAATTCTAATACCACTAAGTTATTTATTGCCTCAGTACGATGAAGGGCATCAAGATGAGTTGCCTTATTTTTTAGAGGCGAGAGTTGAAGGTGGCTCGCCATTGGTTGGTAAGTCGATTGCTGAAAATAACTTAAGAGCATTAAGAAAACTGTTTTTGGCTGAAGTGATTAGAGAAGGAAAAACAATAGTATCAGTTGATCCTGAGATGGTGCTATTAGCTGGTGATAGATTATTGTTTTGTGGTGACATTGAGAGTGTGACTACATTACAAGAAATTAATGGTTTAACGCTTTTTGGTCAGCACCATTTAAATGGTCAAAACTTAATAGAAGTGGTAGTGAGTCAATCGGCTTCTATTCGTGGAAAAAGCATTAAATCCTCGCAATTTAGAGATCGTTTTGATGCTGTAGTGGTTGCTATTCGACGTGGACATGAACGTCTTGAAGGGGGGTTAGGTAAGATTGAACTTCAAGCCGGAGATACGTTAATTTTAGTACCAGGAAAAAATTTCGAACAGAGTAAGCAGCAGTTAAAGCGTGAATTTGTCATTATTAGTGATCTTGATTCGGCAGCAAAACTGGATGGCGATAAAAGTACGCTGGTTTTGTTGGGTTTTGCTGGTGTTATTGCTGCTGAGTTATTGAATTTATTTCCAATTATCAAAGGGTTGTCTGTTTATCTTTTGGCATTATTAGCGCTTGGCGTGATTAATATTGGAGAACTACGCCGACGCTTTCCTATCGACATTGTCGTTATTGTTGGGGCTGCACTCTCTATTGCTCAATTAATGTTGTCATCGGGTTTGTCGGTACAGCTCGGTAATATGTTCATGGAGTTATTTAACGGCTGGGGAGTGATTGGTGCCTTGATTGCGGTTTATTTAATTACCTTAGTGCTAACTGAGTTAATTACTAATAACGCAGCAGCGGCTTTGGCTTTCCCTATTGGGTATAGTATGGCGCTAGGCTACGGGGTTGATCCTATGCCATTTATTATGGCGGTATTATTTGGGGCAAGTGCTAGTTTTATATCTCCTTATGGTTATCAAACCAATTTATTAGTATTTAGTGTGGGTAATTACACGCTACTTGATTACGTAAAAGTGGGGTTACCCATGTCGATTATTTATTCGGTTTTGGTACTTACGTTAATCCCCTATTTTTTCCCATTTTAATTCAAGGATGAAACATGACTGTCAAAGACGTTGTGAAAGATGAAAATATTGTTTGGCACCAACATTCAGTAACTAAAGACACTCGCTCTAAATTGAAAAACCAGCAGCCAGCAGTACTTTGGTTCACTGGGCTATCTGGCGCAGGGAAATCAACCATAGCCGGAGCATTAGAAAATAAATTAGCAGAGCTTGGTTATCACACTTATCTGCTAGATGGAGATAATGTCCGTCATGGTTTATGTCGTGATCTAGGTTTTTCTGATCATGATAGGCAAGAAAATATCAGACGTATCGGAGAGCTTTCAAAATTGATGGCTGATGCAGGGTTAATTGTATTGAGTGCGTTTATTTCACCTCATAGAGCAGAGCGTCAAATGGTTCGAGAATTACTACCTGAGGGGGAGTTTCTAGAAGTCTTTGTGAATACGTCTTTGGATGAATGTGAAAAAAGGGACCCTAAAGGCTTATATAAAAAAGCAAGATCAGGGGAAATAAAACACTTCACAGGGATTGATTCTGAATACCAACAGCCGTTAAATCCTGAGATCGATTTACCTGCGGGTAAAGAGTCAATTGATGCACTTGTTGAGCAATGCTTAATAGCCTTGAAGGCAAGAGCGATTATTCAGTAAGAGCGATTTTTCTCATCGCATTACCTATCTAAATACCTAAACATAAGCCCTTATATATTTGATTATTTAAGGGCTTTTTTATGAAATACAGAAAGACAATTAAGCGGTTGTTGAAATGGTTTTCTTTACGTCAGTTTCCACAATGAACTTTTGACTTAGCAGGCTAATAAGATTGTCGTAATAATTTTCATTAGGTTTATTCCCTAATAACTTACATAGCTCAGCCCCTGTTGGACTGAAGCGGTAATAAACAAGTCGAGCTCCTTTTTGCATTGGTTTTATTGCAATATTTTTACCTTGATATTGCAGCGGTAATGCGGGTTCAAACTCTATTTCTCCAGACTCTAATTCAGTCCCAAGCAATAAGCCTAGCTCAATTAGCAGTAATAGACTGGAATAAGGAAGCTTGTAGTTGCCTAAGTGAACCAGTTGTGGGCCTTCTGTTTTATACAGATTAAAGAGAGTGCCAGCGCATTTATAGCCGAGAAGTAATTTTTTACTGTTATCTTGTCCAAAACTACAGGCTAATGAGGCTGCTCGTTGAAATGTTTGAGCTTCTCGTTGAGTCATGTCTTTTAACACTTTGAGTGCTTTCATTGACGTTGAGCCGGGAGTGATGATCTCTTGCTTAAAGATCTGACTCCATAAACGTTGCATGGATGGGTCATGAATGTCTTTGGCCATTTCAAAAAAACGATGAAGCCAATCAGGATCGGGCTCTTCTGCTGTCTCATCATTACAACAATCATATGCAAATTTAATTATTTGTTCTAAGTTTTGCTGTTGCTGCTCACGTAATAATTTCTCTCGATACAAAGCGCGTTTTAGAAGTGTTTCTTCTGGTTTCGGTGTTTGCAGTTTTGCAGCAAGACCTTGTTTTACCGCGATATCAGTAAGCCGACGAGCACTACTTACAACGTAATGTTCTTTTTTGTGTGTTGGTTGTTCTTTTATCTGCTCATCTTTTGTGATGATTTTTTGTGGTGAGTTCATGATTAACCTAGCCCTGAGTAACGGTTCTCTTTTTATATTATCGGTATTAGAAAATAAAAACTTTAATCTCAAAGCAATAATTAAGAAAAACTAACAAAAAGAAAGAGTCTAAGTGTGGTTAAATGATAAATTTTTGTTAAAATAATTAATGTGGTTTTTATAAGGGGGATTTTATGAAAGGGTCAAATTTTAAAAAAGTACTGTATAGTGTAGTGATTGCAACGGGTTATACTGCAACACTAGTCTATCTTTCCCATTATATATAACAATAGAAAAGATAAACGCAGGTTTACATATAATTTACATTTTATTCGTCATCGTATTCTTCTAGGCTAACTCCTTCAATAAGATAGCCTGTCTCTGCTAATTCACTATTGATGGTTTCTGTTTTTAGTGTCCCTACTATATAAATGACATCCCATAATTGTTGTATTGGTGCACCTTTTTCAAATTTTACATAAATGATTTGATTTGGTGGTGGTGGTGGTACGTGAATACAAGCCCCAAAATAAGGTACAAGCAAAAACTCAGTGATTACTTTGTCATCACCTTCTAAAGGAATAACAAATCCTGGTATTTTTACCATGCTACCATTTAATTCTTGTCGAACTCCGCCAACAAGAGATTGCTGCATTTGAGCACCATTATGATCAACTTTAGGCATACCTATTGCATCAAATTGATTCCTTTCTTGTTCAGGAACTAAGTCAATCCAATCGAGTTTTAATACTTCATTACTTATTGCACTAAAGGGCAGAAGTAATAAGAAACAGAGTAAGAATTTCTTTTTCATGTTTATCCTTAAAGTCTAATTGTCATACCGTCACTCAATGAGTGTCGATATGCTTGAATGGCAGGTATGACGCCAATAATAAAACCAGAGCACAGCACAAGAGTTAATAGCTTTAATTCATATAAACTTGGTAATGTAAGTTCAATGGCGATGCCATAATACTGTTGGATTATGGGTTGTAATATAGATAAAGAAAGATATAAACCTAGTAGGCCTATGATGATCCCAAAGGTCGTTATTACGACGGCTTCACTAACAAGTAGGGCAAAAATATGTTTAGGTTGAGCTCCCATCGATCTTAAGATAGCCATTTCTCGTCGCCTTTCTTGTAAGCTAGTTAATAAGCTAGTGAGCATTCCCATTAATCCTGCAATGACCACAAAAACAGAGACAGCTAATAAAGCTTGTTCTGCCATCGACATCATTCCCCATAGTTCATGTAAAGCTATACCAGGAAGAATAGCACTAAGGGGTTCTTTGCTGTAATCATTAATATAGCGTTGCATAGCAAAAGTTTGAATCTTTGAGTTAAGCCCTAACATGAATGCGGTAATTTCTTTAGGCTCAAATTGGTGTTGCTCTAATGTTTTTGCATCAGGGGTATTACCTAAATGAGCACCGCTCTCCCAGCCAACATGTATTGCTTCTATCGCGCCTAAAGAAACATGTAGGGTTTTATCTACTGGTGTTCCTGTTGGAGCCAAAATGCCAGTAACGGTAAAGGGTAAATTATCATGGCGAGTAAAGGATTGATCACTAATCCCATGAGCAATAACTAACTTATTACCTAATTGGTAGTTGAGTTTCTTTGCCACATCGGCACCCAAAACAACATCAAATAGGTGTGAGAATGGTTTACCTTCTTTAAACGTTAATGGCTGTTTTTTACCATATTGGTAAAAACGAAAATAATCTTGATTGGTTCCCATAACTCTAAAGCCTTTATGGGAGTCGCCTAGAGAGATTGGTATTGACCATTTTACTGATTTTTGATTGCTGATCTCTTGATAGCTTCTCCAATCAATATTGTTGGTGGCATTACCAATACGAAAAACAGAATAAAGCAGTAGGTTAACCTGACCAGAGCGCGCACCAACAATTAAATCTGTGTTAGAGATGGTATTGGCAAAGCTGTTTTTTGCTTGGGTTCGAATACGCTCAACGCCCACCAACAGCATGACAGAAATAGCGATAGTGAGTACGGTTAACATTACGGTGGTTTTACGGTTTTTTAAGCTCTTCCACGCTAATTGAGCAATACCAATCACTGTATACCTCCCACATTATTTAAGGTTCTTAAATCAATACAACGATCAAAAAGAGATTCTAAACTTGGGTCATGACTAACAAAAAGTAATCCTGCATCACTACTTTCACATTCTTCCATTAAGAGCTGAATAAAAGCAAAGCGAGTTTCATGATCTAATGCTGAGGTAGGTTCGTCAGCAATGATCAGTTTTGGTTTTCCAATAAATGCTCTTGCCGCTGCGACTCGCTGTTGTTGACCGATACTTAAATCAGTAATTGGTTTATTAAAGTGAGAGCTTGGCAATTGAAGTTGATTGAGTAGGCGCTCTGCTTCTTTTATTAGATCTTGTTTTGAGAGTTCTTTTTTTGATGAGAACTGGTATGGCAAAATAACATTATCAATAACAGAAAGATAAGGAAGTAGATTAAATTGCTGAAATATATAGCCAATATTATCAGCCCTAAATCGGTCTCGTTGATTGGATGTTAATTGGTTAATGTCAGTACCATTAATACTTACTGTTCCTTCGGTTGGGGATAATATACCGGTAAGGAGGCTAAGCAGAGTTGATTTACCGCTGCCACTTGGGCCTTTGATAAATACTTTTGTCCCTTGTTGTTGCTGGTAACTTGGAATATTAAGAGTTTGCTCTGTATGGTTTGGCCAACAAAAAGTCAGATTTGATAATTCAATTATATTCATATTAATAATGACGGCGTTGCCACCGTCATGCCTAAATTATAGAGCGAGAACGGCTTTTTTAGCGGTTAATGTTTCCGCTTTCTGTCCTGAATCACCTAAGTATTGAACTGTTATTTTTTTAGTGTGAGAAAATAGGGTAAACCACTGCGTTTCTACTTGGTTTAGCTCTGAGATTGTTTCACAGTGGTACTCATATTGAGCTGTAAATTCACCGTGTTCACTTTGGTGTTCTTCATAGTGAGAGTCATCATCATGATGATCATCGTGGTCATGTTTATCATGGTCATCATGCTTCATACTATGAGAGACATGTACCTCTGAAATTTTACAGTTAGCAGACTCTGGTAGAGAGAAAATTGCATTTGGTTTTTTTAGTTTAGCAATAGCTTGCTCT
>JAAGZR010000485.1 GCA_024206155.1 Aliivibrio sp. | reverse complement strand
TTAAGATTTGACACTTCAGCTCTTGGCGTTACGGCATACGGTGATGTTACTACTACTGGCCAATTTAGAGTAAACGCATTAAACGCAGCTCCAGCCTCAGCTTCAGCAACAGGTACTTTAGGAGAAATAAGATTTACAGCTGATCATATTTACGTATGCGTGGCAACAAACACATGGAAAAGAGTTGCTATAGCAACATTCTAATAAAAGCAAATGGCAATAATATATAGTTACCCAGAAAAAACATCACCAGCAGGTGGAGACTTTTTAGTTATAACCGATTCAGAGCAACCAGCTCCTAATAAAAATCGTACAAAAAGCTTAACAATAGATAACTTAGCATCATACGTGACTACATCGACTAGTGGTATCACTGGATCTGGTACATTAAACACTATTGCTATGTTCACACCTAACGGTCAAGCAATAGGTGATTCTATAATGTTTCAAAATTCTAATAACTTAGAAATACAAGTTGGAGTTTTTAGTGGAGGATCAAACACGGTTTTAGGCCCTGGTTTTATTTCTACAACAGGATTAGGCGTAAGAAATATTTCAGCTCAAGAAGGAGGAGAAGTTACATTTAGTGGTAATGTTATTATAGGAGATGGCATTGGCCTTCCTGACTATTTAACTATAAGTTCGTCTGTTCAAGACTCAAACGCTGCAGTTGGAACTGAAGGACAAATACTTGTAGCTGATCCTAGCTCAAGACTATTATGGGATAACGCCACAGATGTTGTGTCAGGTGCTGTTGCTAAATTAATACCTTATGTGACAACAGCAACACCAGGCGGATCTGAAACATATAATGCACTTAATAACATCGTCAAAATAGGTTGGTCAGGTGGAAACGGTATATATGTTATTAATTTACCATCAGCAACAGCTATACCTTACAGAGTTATAAGATTTGTAACTAATGGAACGTATCCAGGTGGTGGTGCTCATAAAGTAAGATTCACTGCAACCGGCGGTGAGACTATAGATGGAGATGCTTTTTTCGAAACATCTAAAGTCTACGAAGGAATAGCAGTTTGGTCTACAGGAACTGAATGGGTTATAATACAAGCAAAAGCACATTAATAAGTAAAATTCACTAAAACCAAGTGAGTATATAAAGTATAACAGATTAGGACTGTACAAACCTAGCCAAAAATTAACAACAACAAAAACAAAAACAACAACAAAATGGCAAAATTTATCGCAATTAAATCTTCAGCTGCAGGATTAGCAGGAGGAGATTACTTATTTAACGTGGATCAAATTATTACAGTAGAAGCTGCAACTGCTACTACAACAACTATTCTTTTGACAAGCTCTCAAGCTGCAGAAGATGTAGTTACTGTAACTCACGATTCAGTAGGAACAACTCCATCAGTACGTGACGCTATTAACGCAGCTCTTACAGCTAACCCAGGAGGTGTAAAAGCTAGAGTGCAATTACCAACTGGTATTACTGTAGCAAGTATTGCAATAGCATAAGCATAAAACAGCAAGCACATAAAGCAAGGGGTTTTAATATCCCTTGCGATTGTGTTGCTAAAAAACATACCTAGCACGGGAAAGTGCAAACCAATAATTAACATATAAACCAAAACCAATGACATTTTTTTACGAGACTAATTCGTGGACTAGTCAACCACAACCAAACGACAACCAAATTAAACTATGGAACCACATCACTAATAAAGCTAACTGGCGCATAGTTCAATTACCAAATGGTTATTACCAAACAGAATACCAAGATTTTCGAAATGAAGAAACCTGGAAGGATGTTACACGGCGAGAAACAATGGAAGCCGCTGAAACTTCAATAGATAAAACTATTGAACACTACAAAAAGAAGCTTGAATTTATAAACGGGCCAAAAGTAGTAAAGACCTTTAAATAAACCAATACTTAAATTAAATCTAATTAAAT
>JAAGZR010000484.1 GCA_024206155.1 Aliivibrio sp. | reverse complement strand
TTCATAAATCACCCAACAAAAGGCAGTAGAGCACCTGCAGCAATAAAGAAGCTAACCAATCCAATAATAGGAAGTTTAAATACCTTTAACAATGCAAAACCAATGATAACCAAAGCCATATCTAAACCTGAATTTACAGCACTGGTAAAGACAGGATCATATAAAGCAGAGATCAGTAAACCTACAACGGCAGCATTAATCCCAACAATTGCCCCAGACAGAGCTGGTTTTTTAGCAAGCACTTGCCAGTGGTTAAATACCCCAAGAACCAATAAGAAACCTGGTAAGAAAATAGCAACAGTGGCAATGATAGCGCCAAGTACAGGTTGCTCACTCCATAGCTCGTAACCTAAGAAAGTAGCAAAAGTAAACATAGGCCCAGGTACAGCCTGTGCAGCTGCGTAGCCAGCTAAGAAGCTATCTGTGCTAACTTGGTCGCCAACAATATTTTGTAGTAACGGTAGAACAACGTGACCGCCACCAAACACCAAACTACCAGCTTGGAAAAAGTCTGAAAATAAACCAAGTAGTGGTGAGTAACTTACAACTGTAGGTAATACAAAAAAGCATAAAGCAAAGATAATTAAAGGAAGCCAATTGATGCCTTTTGAGTCTTGTTCAATTTGCTTTTTATCATCTGATTTTAGGTAAAAGCGTCCAATCAGTGCCGCAATAAATAATGCGAGCAATTGAGTTGTGATAGACGGTAAAATCAGTAACAACGTTGCTGTCATTATACAAAGGAAGATGGTGAGCTTATCTTTACAGAAGCTTTTATACATCCCCATAATAGCATCAGCTACCACGACGACAGCGAGTAGTTTTAAGCCATGAATAATGCCTTCAAAAACAGAATTACCAAAAAATGAGTGACTGATATTCGCAAGTAATACCATGATAAGAATAGACGGAAATGTAAAGCTAATTGAAGCTAATAAAGCACCTAAAAGACCTCTGCGGTGATAACCTAATGCAAAGCCCACTTGGCTTGAGCCTGGTCCTGGTAAAAATTGGCTTAATGCGATTAATTGAGCGTATTCTTCTTCACTAATCCATCCACGTTTTTGAACAAATTCATTTCTAAAGTAACCTATGTGGGCAGCTGGCCCTCCAAAGCTTACCCAACCTAATAAAAAAAATCGCTTAAATATTTCAAACATAATCTACTCAGCTTTTGATGTGTGATCCAATTTTGGATATTCAATTTTGATGAGTTCAAGATTACGAGTTACTATCAAATT
>JAAGZR010000483.1 GCA_024206155.1 Aliivibrio sp. | reverse complement strand
TCCGGTTAATCTTGATGGCGCATATTCTAACAGCCATGAAAGTTGGTAATCAACCTCTGGATACACACTTCTGACAATTTTTTCGCAATCGTTTTCGTAAGGGGCATCTAAAAGAAGGCTGAGAGGCTGTTTTGGTGTATTTCTAATCAAATCAGGGTGGGTGAAGACATCAACGGTTGCAATGCTTACGTTTGGCTTAATTAATACGTACCATAACTCTTTAGGGTTGGCTGGTTGTAATTTCTCGCCGACACCTTCTGCAAATGCAGAAAAACCGTGAACAAAGATAGGGACGTCTGCTCCCAATTTTACGCCTAACTCACTAAGAGTGTTGTTGGGTAAATTCAACTGCCAAAGGAAATTCAAAGCAACTAAAACCGTTGCAGCATTAGAAGACCCACCACCGATACCTCCTCCCATAGGAAGTACTTTTTCTATTTCGAAATGAGCACCGAGTACGGATGAAGTATGCTGCTGGAGAAGAGTTGCTGCTTTCCAGATTAAATTATCTTCTGTTTTAACCCCCGGAATATCTGGGGATAAGGTGATTTTACCGGTCTTATTAGGCGTAATAGTTAGGTAGTCACATAAATCGATGAACTGAAATAGAGTTTGAAGTTCATGATAGCCATTTTCTTGTTGGCCATTAATATAAAGAAATAAATTAAGTTTCGCAGGAGAAGGCCAACGAGTAGCAGTATTTATCATTGAGTAACTTTTTATCATTGAGAAACAATCCAATTTGAAGCAATAATTTTAATTGTGGTGTTTTGCTGAGTAAGTGTCATTGAATTTGGCAATAGGATCTGTTCATTATCGCTATAGCTGTTGTAGCGTAGATGCCAGTTAGTTTGTCCAACCTGCTTTGATAAGTGTTCTATGGTATTTAATTCATTTAATTGAAAGTCATCAGCTGCGGTAGGTAATCCTTTTATCCAATCACCAAGATAAGCAATCGGCATATTAAGACCTGTGAGACCGTAGATAAGTCGTCCAGGGTCTGTACCTTCAAAAGTTTGGTCGTCTCCCGTTTCTACAATGGTATTGCCTTGATTCATTGAAACTTTGAGAACCGTTTGGCCTAAAAATGTGGTTAATAACAGCTCACTATTGTCTTGGTTTTGAATCCATTGGAAATTTAAGCTATGACGTTGTTCTGGGGATTTGTAGCCAATTTTTCCAGTGACTTTATACTCATTTATTTCTTGTAGTTTAGTTTGATGTTTATTCCAATTAGTCGATTGTTGTGGCGTTAAAGGAACACTAGAACAAGCACTCAGAAAAAGAGTAAAGATAAGAACAACTAATGGAAAGCGAGTAAAATGAGGAAGCGTCATTAAAAATCTCATGTTTAATCTAAAGTAGGTATCAGATTGTAGCAAATTGTTTGAATATTTGGATACAAATAGTGCTTATTGCTCACTAATTTCTCTCCTGATAGCCCCTATGCCTTTTAAAATTGGGCGGCATCAAGTAAAATCCGCCCTTGTTATTTTTTTATTGGTCTATTTGCCGAATGTCATTGCTTGTTATTGGAATCAATCATACGTCAGCCTCTGTTGATTTGCGTGAGAAAGTTGCATTTTCTCCGGAAAAATTGACAAAAGCGTTAGATGAATTAAAAAAAAGTGATGCGATTCAAAGCGGCGTGATTTTATCGACTTGCAATCGAACCGAAATCTATTGCGAAGTGAAAATGGGGATCAGTAGTGGTTATGTCATTAATTGGTTAGCTGAATTTCACGGTGTTTCTTTAGATTTGTTGATGCCAAGTATCTATGTTTATGAAGAGCAAGCGGCGGTAAAACATTTAATGCGTGTTTCTTGTGGCTTGGATTCATTAGTATTAGGTGAGCCACAGATTTTAGGTCAAGTAAAAAAAGCCTTCTCTGATGCGCGTGAGCGCAATGCAGTAGAGGGGACTATTGAAAAACTATTTCAAAGTGACTTTTCTGTAGCTAAACGAGTCAGAACAGAAACCAATATTGGTGGTAATGCGGTATCTGTTGCTTACGCCGCCTGTATTTTAGCTCGTCAAATTTTCGAATCCCTTGCAGAGTCCACGGTTCTCTTAGTTGGGGCAGGCGAAACCATTGAGTTAGTTGCTAAGCATTTAGATGCTGCCGGCTGTAAAAAATTAATTGTTGCCAACCGAACTCGCGAAAGAGCTATGGGGCTTGCAGAACAATTTAATGCGGATGTTATTAGTCTTCCAGAAATCCCAGAGCACCTATCAAAAGCCGATATTATTATCAGTTCTACCGCCAGTCCATTGCCAATTATTGGTAAAGGTATGGTTGAAAGCGCTTTAAAGAAACGTAAGCATCAGCCAATGCTGTTTGTCGATATTGCTGTCCCTCGTGATATTGAGGGGGAAGTGGCTGAGTTAAATGATGCCTATCTGTATTCTGTTGATGATCTGAAGTCGATTATCGATCACAATATTGAACAACGAAAAATTGAAGCGATTCAAGCTGAAGCTATTGTCAGTGAAGAAAGTGCAAGTTTCATGACTTGGATCCGCTCGCGTCAAGCAGTTAAAAGTATTCGTGAATATCGTGATAATTCAGAAGCGATTCGAACTGAGCTATTGCAAAAAAGTATTCAAGCGCTTGCTTCTGGTCAAAATGCAGAAAAAGTTTTGGCAGAACTAAGTAATAAATTAACCAATAAACTCATTCATGCACCAACACTTGCTATGCAGAAGGCCGCCAAAAATGGTGAGCCAGAAAAACTTACTGTGATACGTCAAAGTATTGGTCTAGACAACTAAGTGTAGCGTTCGCTACCAACATAAAGAAAAGAATAAATACTATTATGAAAGCATCAATTCGAGTAAAACTAGAAACGCTGGTTGAGCGTTATGAAGAAGTTCAGCATTTATTGGGTGATCCAGGCGTTATTGGTGATCAAAATAAATTCCGAGCTTTATCACGCGAATATTCTCAACTAGAAGAAGTAACACAGTGCTTCCAAGCGTATGAGCAAGCTCAAGAAGATTTAGTTGCTGCTGAAGAAATGGCGCAAGAAGATGATGCTGAAATGCGCGAAATGGCGCAAGAAGAGATTAAAGAAGCTAAGGAAGCTATTGAGCGCCTTACTGACGAGTTGCAAGTTCTTTTATTACCAAAAGATCCAAACGATGAACGTAACTGTTTCTTAGAAATTCGTGCAGGTGCGGGCGGTGATGAAGCGGGTATCTTTGCTGGTAACCTTTTCCGTATGTATTCTCGTTTTGCAGAGAAGAAGGGCTGGCGCATAGAGGTCATGAGCTCGAATGTTTCTGAGCAAGGTGGCTTTAAAGAAATGATTGCAAAAGTAAGCGGCGATGGCGCGTATGGTGTACTTAAATTTGAATCAGGTGGTCACCGTGTGCAACGTGTACCAGAAACAGAATCTCAAGGTCGTGTACATACCTCTGCATGTACTGTGGCGGTAATGGCTGAGATCCCAGAAGCGGATCTTCCTGAAATCAAAGCAGCAGATTTAAAAATTGATACCTTCCGTGCATCAGGTGCGGGTGGTCAGCACGTTAACACCACTGATTCAGCAATCCGTATTACGCACTTACCAACAGGAACGGTTGTTGAGTGTCAGGATGAGCGTTCACAACATAAAAACAAAGCAAAAGCGATGTCGGTTCTTGCTGCTCGTATTATTCAAGCTGAACAAGCTCGTCGTGCTGAAGCAGTATCAGATACACGTCGTAACTTATTAGGTTCTGGTGACCGTTCTGATCGTATTCGTACTTACAACTACCCACAAGGTCGTGTTTCTGATCACCGTATCAACTTAACTATCTACCGCTTGAACGAAGTGCTAGAAGGTGACTTAGCTTCGCTGATTGAACCTGTTGTTCTAGAGTATCAAGCAGACCAACTTGCTGCATTAGCTGAAAATAACTAATGAGCTTATCTATTGAAGCGTTGCTGAAACGCTCAATTCAATCTTTAGTACTTGAGGGGAGTGATTCTCCTCAAGTTGATGCTGCTGTGCTGTTGTGTCATGTTCTTGATAAGCCAAGAAGTTATTTACTTACTTGGCCAGAAAAAGCGGTGTCGGACGAAGATCTGAGTAATTTTGATGCTTTACTAGAACGACGTCTTGCAGGTGAACCTATTGCTTATATTGTGGGATATCGTGAATTCTGGTCATTACCACTTAAAGTATCACCAACAACACTGATCCCAAGACCTGATACAGAGCGTTTAGTTGAAGTTGCTTTGGATCTTCTTACAGAGTCGTCTAGTCGTGTTTTGGATTTAGGGACAGGTACTGGAGCTATCGCTCTTGCCATTGCCTCTGAGCTACCAAAACTGAAAGTAATGGGTATCGACTATCAAGATGATGCGGTTGAGTTAGCAAGAAGAAACGCAAAAGACAATCACATTACGAATACCGAATTTCGGCAGGGCAGTTGGTTTACTCCAATTTCTCAGGAAGAGCAATTTGATATTATAGTCAGTAATCCTCCTTATATTGACGGTAATGATCCTCATCTATCTCAAGGTGATGTACGATTTGAGCCTCAAACGGCCTTGGTAGCAGAGCAAGAAGGCTTTGCTGATTTACTTCATATTATTGATCACAGTCGTCAACATCTTATTGATAACGGCTGGTTATTAATGGAGCATGGCTTTGAACAAGGTAATCAATTACGTGATTATTTTATCGAGTATGGCTTCATTAATGTTAAAACAGAGAAAGATTATGCTGGCAATGACCGAGTAACCTTAGGTCAATGGACAGTAAGCACAGAGAATAAAGGATAATTCATGTATACCGCTGTTAAACACATTCATCTATTTATGATCGCTTGTGGCGTATTATTATTTGTCGTTCGTTACGTATTGATGATGGCTGATTCAGACCTTCGAAATAAAGCGTTTTTAAAGCGAGTACCTCACGTTGTTGACTCTGCGATGCTATTGAGTGGTATTGCACTTATCTTTATTACTGGGTTTATTCCATTTACTGGTTCGGCGCCTTGGTTAACAGAAAAACTAACGTGTGTAATGGTTTATATCGCTTTAGCTTTTGTCACACTAAACAATGGTAAAAATAAAGTATTTAAGACCTTCGCTTTTCTTGGAGCGTTAGGTTGGCTAATGGTTGCAGCTAAGATAGCCGTGACTAAAGTGCCAACATTTTTGGGGTAATCATGTTGCAGTTAATTGGTGGAAATTTAGAAAGCTTGAGTCTTGTTGAAGGTGCTTTAGCACTTAATGTTGCTATTAATCCAAGCATACAAAAGCAATGGGTTGACACCAAACTGCAAGAAATGTGCGTAGAAGCAGAGCAAGTATTAGCTCATGAACTCAATGATGAACAACGTTTAGAGCGGTTACTTCAACTTTTTTATGTTGAATGGGGGTATCAAGGTGATATTTATACCTACTTTAACTCTGAAAACGCATTTATTGATCATGTGATTGATACTAAAAAAGGCATTCCAGTTACTTTGGGTGCTCTATTTTTATATCTTTGTGACTATGTAAACCTTCCTGTCAGCGCCATCAACTTCCCAACTCAACTCGTTTTAAGAGTGGATTGGCCAAATCAGGAAACTCGTTATATAAATCCGTTTGATGGTCAGTATATCGGTGAGCATTTAATGACGGCTTGGTTAATCGGTTACGGTGGTCCGTTAGCAAAAATTTTGCCGGTACACCTTGAGTCTATTGATAATGTGACCCTAATTGGACGTTTACTTGCGGTGATTAAAACGGCTTGTATTCGAGAGAAAAAATTTGCGTTTGCATTAACGTGCAGCGATTTGGCACTGACTATGGTGCCGGATGATCCATTTGAAATTCGTGATAGAGGATTAATCTATCAACAACTACACTGTAATGAAGTTGCAAAAAGTGATTTAGAATATTTTATTGAGCAGTGCCCAAATGATCCATCAGTGTTATTGGTGAAAGAGCAAGTTCAACTGTTATTACAACAACATCCTACCGTTCTCCATTAAGAGTGAAGATAATGCAAAATCAAAAAACAGTAAAAATTGGCAGTATCGATGTCGCAAATGATAAGCCGTTTACCTTATTTGCAGGTATGAACGTATTAGAATCTCGTGATCTTGCAATGCAAATCTGTGAGAAGTACGTAGAAATTACTGATAAATTAGGCATTCCTTACGTATTTAAAGCGTCTTTTGATAAAGCAAACCGTTCTTCAATTCATTCATACCGTGGTCCTGGTATGGAAGAAGGTTTAAAAATATTCCAAGAGTTGAAAGATACCTTTGGCGTTAAAATTATTACGGATATTCATACAGAAGCACAAGCTCAGCCTGTTGCGGATGTGGTGGATGTTATCCAACTACCTGCTTTTCTTGCTCGTCAAACAGACTTAGTTGAGACGATGGCAAGAACAGGGGCTGTGATTAACGTTAAGAAACCACAGTTTATGAGCCCAGATCAGGTAGGAAATATTGTTGATAAGTTTGCAGAGTGTGGTAATGAAAATATCATTCTTTGCGAGCGAGGTTCGTGCATGGGTTATGACAACCTAGTGGTTGATATGCTTGGTTTTGGTGTAATGAAAAAAGCATCAAATGGTAGCCCAATCATCTTTGATGTAACGCATTCTCTACAGAACCGTGATCCAAGTGGTAAAGCGTCTGGCGGCCGTCGTTCACAAACAGTAGAACTTGCAAAAGCGGGTTTAGCGACAGGTATTGCAGGTCTATTTATTGAAGCGCATCCGAATCCAGATAAAGCACTGTGTGATGGTCCTTCTGCATTACCACTAGATCAACTAGAACCTTTCTTGAAACAAATGAAAGCGCTAGATGATTTAATTAAAGGTTTTGAGTATATAGATATTAAATAATATTGAGAGTAGCTAGATAAATTAAAGCCCAAGAGAGATAACTTTCTTGGGCTTTTTTCATTTAATATCTTGTCCAGAAATGTACTTACTCACTATTTGAATCAGGAGTAAACCAATCTAGTTTCTTATGTAATGTAGTTACACTGCCCACAACAATTAATGACGGGCTAATGGCTTTTCCTGCCATTTGAGCTAATTCCGAAATGGTACCTGTAATGACTTTTTGTTTTTGAGTTGTACCACGTTCAATAATAGCACAAGGCGTATCTGCTGCTAATCCATGCTCAATTAACTGGGTTGAAATGTGTGGAGATTGTTTTAATCCCATGTAGAAAACCAAGGTATTGTTTGAACGTACTAAAGCGTCCCATTCAATTTCTGCGCCGTCTTTTTGAACATGGGCGGTAATAAATTGGACACTCTGAGCATGGTCTCTGTGGGTTAGGGGAATACCCGCATAAGAGGTTGCCCCTGCAGCAGCAGTAATCCCAGGAACCACTTCAAATTGAACCCCGTTTTCAGCCAGTGTCTCTAACTCTTCACCACCACGGCCAAAGATAAACGAATCGCCTCCTTTAAGACGAACAACGTGCTTACCTTCTTGTGCTTTATCCACTAGGAGCTGATTTATTTTGTCTTGTGGTACGAAATGAAAATCGAGTTTTTTCCCAACATAAATCATTTCTGCATTATCATTGGCAAGGGCTAAAATTTCTTTGGAAACAAGACGGTCATAAACAAGCACATCAGCTTTCTGTATAAGACGATAGCCTTTGACCGTTAATAGATCTGCATCACCAGGACCTGCGCCAACAAGAGAAACAAGTCCGGTTTGTTTGTGTTGCTCAGATTGAGCTTGAATACTTGGCATAATAGATTCCTGCATCATGTTTTTATTTCACTCTAGTATGTAAGAGTCGACAAAAAAAATCACTCTTAATGCTTGATTAAGAGTGATTTAATTTGAATGAGTTATAACTAATTTCGTCCGTTACTTATTATTTAGCATCCAATGATGGTGCTGTTTTTGCGTGAGTTAGGTATAGAGGAATACAAGTAAATAGTAAACCGCCAACAATGTTACCTAAAATAGTCGGGATAAGGTTGAAGTTCAACCAAGTCGCGATACCGAAATCAGCACCAAGGATCATACCCAGAGGGAATAGGAACATGTTTACTACTGTGTGCTCAAATACTAGTGCGAAGAAGATGAAGATTGGGAACCACATCATTGCTACACGGCCAGACACTGTGCGAGCTGTCATATTACCAATCACACCTAAACATACCATTAGGTTACAGAAAATAGCGCGGACAAAACACGTAATCCAACCATCCATGCCCATATTTTCAAAACCTAAGCTACGGCCTGTCGATACAGCGATAAACTTCTTCGCAACCGCGTTTAACTCTAAAGAGAAGTTACCTGTTAGAGAAACCGCAACAAGATAAGCAACAATTAATGAACCAATAAGATTACCTAGACCAACAAGACCCCAGCAGCGGAAAATACGACCCCAAGTAATGCCAGGACGGTT
>JAAGZR010000482.1 GCA_024206155.1 Aliivibrio sp. | reverse complement strand
ACCTCTGAACTCTGCTCTGCTTTTCCTGAAACCTGAATCCTGAAACCTTGCTTTTTGCCCTTACTCGTCCCTCGAGCGAAGCGTCCTCGAATCTCGTCCCTATTTCCGATACACTACCCATCCCACCACCACTCGAGAAAACCATGGTAGATAAACACGGGTTACTGACTCAACCTATCAGCGATGTGCTTCGTAAACTCACGACGCCTATGGTGTTTGGCATGGTTGCCATTCTGCTATTCAATTTGGTGGATACCTTCTTTATTTCATTGCTTGGTACTGATGCCCTCGCTGCCGTAAGTTTTACCTTCCCAGTGACCTTTGCGGTGAACTGCATTACGATGGGCATTGGGGTTGGTTTATCGGCCTCTATTGGACGCTTACTTGGGCAGGGCAACAGCAAGCACGCAAGTCAATTAACCACGCACGGTTTAATCTTAGCGGTCATTCTTATCCTTATTGCTTGTAGCATTGGCTTTTTTACCATCGACCCACTGTTTCGATTATTAGGCGCAGAAGACAAGCTATTGCCACTGATCGACCAATACATGTCCATCTGGTATCTCACTATTCCGCTGCTGGTTATTCCAATGTCGAGCAACAGCGCAATTCGTGCTACCGGTGATACCACCACTCCGGCTAAAATCATGATGCTCGCTGGGCTAATCAATGGCGTACTCGACCCATTGCTGATCTTTGGTTATGGGCCTTTTCCTGAGTTAGGTATTCAAGGCGCTGCGATTGCCAGTGGCATCAGTTGGTTTGGGGCTTTATGTGCCTCTTTTTATGTCTTAACTCGAAAAGTAAAATTACTGGCCCCACCAAAACCATCAGAGATGAAACAAGATTGGCAACAGATCTTAAAAATCGGATCACCAGCGGCACTATCAAACGCATTGAATCCTATCTCTGGTGCTATTTTAATGATGATGCTTGCTAGCCAAGGTACGGTGGCGGTTGCCTCTTATGGTGCAGCGCAACGCGTAGAGTCATTAATGTTACTAGTGATAATGGCACTCACGTCTTCATTAAGCCCTTTTGTCGCTCAAAACCTTGGAGCTAAGCAGCCAGAGCGAGTGAAAGAAGCCATCTTCTTAGCAATGAAGTTCTCTGTGTTATTCCAACTATTTCTTTATATTTTGATTGTTCCATTAAGTATTCCGTTATCTCATCTATTTAGCCAAGATGATGCCGTGCAACATGGCCTATGGATGTACTTGATTTGTGTACCATTCAGTTATGGATTCCAAGGAATAGTAATGGTGCTTGTTAGTAGCTTAAATGCGATGCAAAAACCGTTACATTCTTTCAGTTGGAGTTTCATGAGGTTGTTTGTATTTACTCTGCCAACAGCGTGGATTGGCAGTCACTTATATGGCATGGAAGGTTTGTTTGTCGGGATTGCGATAGGGAATGTAATGGGTGGGATTAGTGCGTGGGTGTTTGTGAAGCATAGCAAGTTATTGGAGACTATACGCTTCGCTAACTAGATCGCTTCGCGCTAGAAACTATAAAATCAAAAACGAGCACAGCGTATAGTCTCTAAATTCTGTTTTTTATGAAAAAATATATTTTAGCGAAGCAATTAATACCGTCACACCAATACCCAGAATCAGCTTTTTTATCCAATCCAAATCTTTTTTAATCGTAGATAACTCATCCGTTATATGTGCTTTTACATCATACATATCTGCCTTTGTAGATATTTGAGTTTCTAGCATTGCAAGTTGGTTTTCAGCTAGCACTTCCGCTGTCTTTTCTTCCATACCAGATTTAACGAGCTCTTTGAATAAAAGTATGAGTATT
>JAAGZR010000481.1 GCA_024206155.1 Aliivibrio sp. | reverse complement strand
TTGGCGTGGGCTTTCGATGCCTGTGATTGCGGCGATTGATGGGTATTGTTGGGGCGCGGGGCTTCAAATTGCACTTGGGGCTGATTTTAGAATTGCGTCTTCTCGCGCGAATTTGTCGATTATGGAGTCGAAAATGGGCCTAACCTCTGACATGGCGGGGTCTTTAACGCTTAGGGAGATTATGCCTAAAGACCAAGCAATGAGGCTCAGTATGTGTGCGACGCAGTTAGATGCAAAAACGGCGCTGCATTATGGGCTTATTACTGAGGTTAACGATCAACCATTAGAGGCGGCAATTGAGTTAAGTAAACAGCTTTCGCAGACATCGCCTGATGCAATTGCGGCAATTAAGCATATTTATAACCGTTATTGGACGGCGCCTAAATGGAAGCTTTTGGCTTATGAGAGTTATAGCCAAGTGCGTATTTTAGTAGGTAAGAATTTTATGCAGGCGCAATATGCGTTAAAGAAAAAAACGCTGCCTATGTTTAAAAATAGACAACGCTTTTGGTGAGTTAACGAGTTAATTTTATGGCTTGGTTGATAACATTTCTTCTAAGCCACCACCATTATGCACTTGGGTATAGCCTTCTTGTTGTAAGTAGCTCATTGCTCTACCTGAGCGCGCACCACTGCGGCAATACACCACAATAGGCGTGTCTTTATCGATATTAGCAAAGGCGGTTTCAACGGTGCTTAATGGCAAGTTTGCGGCGTCGGTTAGGTGTCCTTGGCTAAATTCACCTGGGGTACGTACGTCTATTAATAATGCGCCTTGCTCGACAAGATCCCACGCTTGTTCACTGCGCTCTGATGCCCAACTGGTAAAAGATAACATTGATAGTAGTAGACATAATCCCGCTTTAATTTTCATTTATTGTCCTTGTTTAATCTTACTCACTATTTGTTGTTTTATTTTACTTCTTATCGGTAAATTCAGTCTATTATCTGGATCGTATTTATAAGATTAGATCAAAAAAGCCAGCGTCATTCTCTTTTATAAGGAGAAGAACACTGGCTTTTATATCCGCCAAGTTAAATTGGCTATCTGTTACATTGCTGCTTGTTTGCGATGTTTGAAATCTACAATCAAACCTAATACAAACACACCAACGGTCACAAATAGAATGCTTTGGAATACGTGATGGTATTGCGTTGCAGAGACGATTAAATCTAAGGCATCTGCGTTAGTGCTTGTGTTGGTTGAAGTGAACTGGGCAATATCTGCCGCTAAGTAGTTCGCTACAGAGCCACCCGCTAGCATATAGATACCTGCTAATGTACCGGTTGCGCCTTGCGGATTTAAGCGTGTAATGGCAGCAAGGGCGACTGGGTCAATAAACAGTTCAGCAACACCAATGCACAATAAGCCAACCATTAACCAGACGAAAGTTGTTTCGCCGCTTGCCATTGCAAGTTTTGACGACAAGGTAATTAAGCTAAAACCTGCGGTTAACAGTAAAAGGCCGATATTCAGTTTTGTTAGTGTTCTTACTGAGATGCTTTTTGAATCTAATATTTTCCATAACCACGCGACGGCTGCACCACCAACAATGACTGCGACAGGGTTAATGGCTTGAAAGAACGCGGTTGGTACGGTGAAGCCACCGATATTGGTATTGATGTTACGCTCGATGAATAAGCTGATTGAGCTACCACCTTGTTGGTCAAAGGCCCAAAACACGGTACCAAAGAGCATGAAGTACATAATGGAGTTTAGTTTTTGGCGATCTTCTGCATCACTTTTACGATACAGGCCAATGATATGCAACACTGACATAAAACAAATCACGAACAAGATGTAGCCTGCCCATAGATTTTTAAGTACAAATACCAAACCTAATGTGGCGACGGCAATGGCGATGATCAGTAAAGACCAGTGCGGAATGCCTGCGCTTTTTTGTTGTAGTGCACTAAAGTTTGGTTGGCTTACATGGGCAAAGTTTTTACGGCCTGAGATAAATACCCCCAAGCCAATAAGCATACCGATGCCCGCAAGTGAGAAGCCTACATGCCATCCCCATTTCATGGCGGCAAAACCACATAAGATAGGCGCAATCATTGAGCCGATGTTGCCACCAATATAAGAGATAGAGAAGCCGGCTTCACGTCCGTGCTCTTGTTCTTTAGTTTGATATAGCTCGCCCAATAAACAGCTTGAGTTGGTTTTAAAGAAGCCATAACCACAGATAATTAATGATAGTGCGATGTAAAGTGTGGTGTGATCGCTACTTGGAATGCTGAGAACAAAGTGCCCTCCTACCATTAATAAACCACCTAAGATCACTGACCAATAGTTACCTAAATATTTATCCGCTAGATAACCCCCAATGATTGGCGTCACGTATACCAGCGAGGTATAGGCCCCGTATAAGGCGTAAGCATGTTGATCTGACATTAATAGCTTTTCGGTTAAGAAAAGGATCAATAAAGAGCGCATGCCGTAATAGCTGAAAAACTCCCACATTTGAATGGCAATAATGTGGAATAGCCCTTTAGGTTGTTTGATCGTGTTCATCTGCTGCCCTATGACGGTTGCCCAAATAAGTATCAATTATTTGTCTATTGGTACTTATTCACTAATATTGGCTAAACATACACAGCAACGATAAAAACACCAAGATATTTGCGGCAAATCCCGTGTAACATAAGTTTTCAAAAATGGAGGTAAGAAAACAGACTGATTTTGACAATAACTCAGCTCAGTCTCATCACTAAAAATTGCGCTATTTTTTGCCTTTTTAGCGACTGATATGCTCACTTCTTAATATAGATTAAGGTTTTGCTCTTTTCTTAGCGCTACTATTGCCGCCCTTTTATCCCTACG
>JAAGZR010000480.1 GCA_024206155.1 Aliivibrio sp. | reverse complement strand
CTTCACCATTTGAAACTGAACAGCTACAAAAGCGTTTAGCTAAGATGACAGGAGGTGTAGCAGTAGTTCATGTAGGTGGAAACACTGAAACAGAAATGAGCGAAAAGAAGGATCGTGTTGATGATGCTCTTCAAGCAACTCAAGCTGCTATCCAAGAAGGCATCATCCCAGGTGGTGGTGTAGCACTGCTTCGTTCAAGTATAAATGCTAGTTGTAAAGTAACAAATGATGATCAACAATTGGGTTGTGATATTATGTGTGCTGCACTTCGAAAACCATTCCAACAAATTCTAAAAAATGCTGGAGTTGAAAATGTCCATCAAATTGAATTCACCACTACTTCTAGTGAGAATTTAAACATAGGTTATAATCTTAAAAATGGTAAGTATGAAGATTTCCTTAAAGCAGGAATTATTGATCCTACCAAAGTTACAAGATGTGCTCTTGAAAATGCTGCTTCAATTGCTGGTACTATTCTATTAACAGAGTGTACTGTAGTAAATAAGCCATCAGAAAAATCAGACGAACCTCAACTAGGAGGTATGCCTGGAATGTTTTAAATTTAGGTAATGTCTGAATTTGAAACAGTAGAACAAAAGCAACT
>JAAGZR010000479.1 GCA_024206155.1 Aliivibrio sp. | reverse complement strand
GAAATAGCGTAGTTGCTAATGGGCTCTCACCATTTTTTAACCATTGCTTTAGGCGATAGACAGATAATGTACTCATAATGGCATTCCTTTTTTGATAACTCTTATAAAGAGTGCTTCATGGACTGTGCCAGTTATTTTCTTTTTGTTTTTCAGTGTTTTATAGGTTTTAATTTTTAATTTACTGGTTTCTCTCATTTTGAGAATCGTTTTGAATTTCGCTTTCTCTCGTATTTATCTCTATTTTATTGAGCGCAATCTCACTGGTTTTAGTCACTGCAACCACTAAGGCGGCTAAAATATAAATCGGCCAATTAAAGCCTTGAGTTAAAAAAGTGCCTGATACTATAGTACCAATTAAGCCTGCAAAAACGGCTTGGGCGCTCGTATAAATGGCAGGATTGATTTTATCTTGTACTGCTTTTACAGATTGTAATGTTCGATTGGCACTTTTGATTAGAACGATGATTAAAGCAATAAAAACGCTGAGCCCAAGGAAACCTGTTTCAGCAAGTACGCCAAACCAAGTGCTGTGAACCGCATGATTTAACCCATCCCAATGAGGGCTGTAATAAAAGTAATTGGAATAAAAATTATCTAAACCTACGCCAGTTATAGGGTTGCTCACCGCCATTTTAAAAGCGGCTTCCCATGCGTATAAACGTCCCATTGCAGATGCATCAACCCCTGCTTCTGCTGCACCTCCAGATGCTCTATCTGAGATCCCAGCAACCACAAATAAAATCCCACCAGCAATGACAGCTATCGTCATTAATAGCACTTTTGATTTGATTCTTTGTAATCCATAGATCCCAAAGACAGCGATCATGCCTAGTAATCCACCTCGACTTTGCGTTGCGATAACTGCCCAAAATAGAATGGGTATAGCGATAAAACCAATCATACGTTGATGCCAAGGTAGTTGATGAGTCACCAACAAACCAACGGCAAATGAGGTAGGAAACATTAGCACAAGAGCAAGATCATTAGGATCACCTAACATCGAGCCCAGTTCTCGACCTATGGTAACTCGGGTCTCTTCTACTAAGCCAATACCTCCAAATTTGTTTTGAATGGCGACAATACCGACTAAGACACCTGCGATGGTGATGGCTTTTAGAGTAAAGGCAAGCTGCTGAGGGCTACGCACTAATACAGCGATAGCGAATGTCATTAAAATGATTTTCCAGTAAATATTTTTGAAATATTCAATAGCAATAGGGCGATTACCTGCTAACACAATACCAAGAATAACGAGCAGTAAAAAACAGCTTAATAAGGTAAATTCCCGGCACCAAAACAGCTTTATTTGTTTAGTTATTCCCACTTGCCAACCTAAAGCGGCCAAAGAACCCAATGACAATAATAGTGGGATTTTTAAGTTATAAAGTTGAGGGAAGACTTCGTGAATTCGGAAAAAAGAGAAAATTACAAAAAAGAGTACCATCAAGAAGGGGTGATTGAGAGTATAAAGCACAGCAAGAGGAAGAATCCCCAAAACAACCACAAGTGCAGGGTGAGGAAATAAGCGCCATAATACTCCGGCAAACAGCGAACAGATGATCGCTGTAAACCACTGCAACGGTTTTGATTGAAGTGGCGCGTTATTCATATTCATAGGAATTTCTCGCTTTGCTCATTTTTAGGCAGAGTAATTAACTGTAATTGCGAAGCAAAACTAACCACTGAGGTGGTGCAGAGTGCCGCTGTTATTAACTGAATACCAACAGAAAATGAAGAAAGACTTAGCGCAATGGACACACTAGTAATGAGCAATAGTACGCTTAACTTTCCCATCGAGTAAGGTAATGGATGAGCTCTCTGAGATAGTATAAAAGTGAGTATTACTCGTATCGTTTGAGCTAATATTAGGGAGGTAATGACGCCATTCATGCCGTAAATAGGTGTAAGAACCAGAATAGCACTCATACCAAGCCCTGTAGATAAGCAATTAATCCATAATAATTTTTTAGTCTGTCTCTCTGCTAATGCACCAAGATTAATTAATTCGTTTAATTCTTTGATTGCTGAAACGATGATCAAGGAAATCGCAATGTTTTTTGCCTGTTGGTAACTGGTAGGCATTAACAATTCAATTAGCACGGGTGCAAGGTAGCAGACAAGAACCGTGAGTCCGCACAACAAGACAAGACTGCTTTGTGTCATTTTAGCTGTGATTTTTTTCCCGCGTGATTGTAAATAATCAAAGCGTTTTGGCATCCACCACATACAAAAGGGCTGCATTAATAAGGTTAATGCTAAGGCAAATTTGAGGGCAACGGCATACAGTGCAAGATCAGAAAAGCTTGTGTTCTCAGCTAACACCCATCGTTCAAATCCATTTAATCCAAAAGCGACTAAGCCACTGGCCATCAGAGGTAAACAATAGGGAATACAAAGAGCTGCCATTTCTTTGTTAAATAGATAACCAGTGCCATGTACTTTTTTGTTCTGTTTGGTTTGTAGATAGACAAGCACAACAACTTGCAGAGCAGCACTGATAAAACCAGCGAATAGAATAGCAGTAACGCCATAACCTTGATAAAGCACAATCACGGTTAATACCGCTTGAAGCAAAGCACGACTAGTAGTTAAGTAAAAAAACAGTTTTGCTTTTTCTCGCATTCTGAGTGAAGCAAGCACAACGGCAATCATACCTTCAAAGGCCAGCGGTATTAATAGCAGCTCTAACTCAATGGTATCGGCGTATTTTGGTTTCCATTCGCTGATAAAGGGGCTTAATAACCAAATGATAGGTAAAGCAATTGCGCCAACGATCATAGTAAGGGTAAATATCTCACCTGTGATCCGTCGTTTTTGATGTGGGTCTTGCTCTGCGCCAGCAAAGCGATACAGTGCTTCATGTAGCGATAACCCTAGAATTACGCTTAATATCATTGCAAAGGTTGATAACAACTCTAAGCGTCCTAGCTCATGCTGAGAGATATGATTAGCAATATAAGGCAGCATAAAAAGAGAAACCCCTTTCATTAATACAATGCAACTGCCATAAAGCATAATGTTCCTTAATGCGGGTGATAAAGAAAGTAATTTCATTGTTTTACCTCATTTAGAGCCAGTGAGGTAATCGAGCGTTTTTCCATGGCTAATTTTATTGGTAAATAGCACTTTTCTGCTTGATAGCCTTGGGACAGGTGTGCACCTGATTGACCTAATTGCGTAATGAGATTTAGATTACCATTTGCTACTGAGAGCTGATGCTGTAACGAGCTCATGTCATTAGGTTTGTATTTAAGGCAATTTTTGTTATGTGTTAGTACTAAATCCCAAAACGCACCATCAGAAGGAATTACTACACACATTCCTGCCATAAGCGCCTCTAAGATTGAAAGTCCAAAAGGTTCTTGATGACTGGTAGAGACAAAAATATTGGCCTCAGAGCGTAAGGTGTTTAGGTTTTTTGGTTGATGGTGCCAAGTTATCCCTTCTATGTGTCTTGGTGCTTGAGTTGTCGGTAGAGCGTTGTTTTCAGGAATTAAATAGCAAATAGTGGTTTGAATACGTTGTTCAACATCTGTGGCTTCTATCGTGTCTAGCAGCAAATCTAACCCTTTCCACTTTAAAAGGGATGCAGCCCAAAATAGATGTGGTGATTGGTACTGGCATGGGGTAGGGCTGTTTTTCTCACTTATCCCATTCACAAAGGGCTCAAAGTGGTGCGTAGCCAGTAACTGTTCTTGTCTTTCTATTTGGACTGATGTGCTCTCTTTTCGCCATACCTCTTTAAGTGCAGCAAGCAAAGAGGGATAAGCGCTTTGAAGATAAAAAACGTGTTCAGCATGACAAAGGCATAATCCAATGGAGCGAGATAACCCTACAGGGCCATGAACAAGTTGCGTAATTTGATAGCCTAAAAACCATTTCATCATATAAAGAGGCATATCAATACCAGGCCCTGAAGCCCCTACAGCGACATTAATTTTTCCATAAAATAACCGGATGTAGAGTAACCACAAACAGAAATACAATTGTCGAAACCAGTAGCTTTTCCCATATTCAGAAATCGGTAACCAGCTAGGGTGAGACATCTTAATGATGTTTACGCTTCTTAATAACCAAGAGTTTGGATTTGCTGTTAGTATCGTGATCTTATTGTTGTTACGATCAAGTAAATCTAGCATCTCACGGGTGGCGATTTTTGATCCCCCGGTATAAGTAATTGGGTCAAGGACTAAAATATGATTCGATGTATTCATGATTTGTCTCCTTGTTTAGGAAGATCTTTAGGAATTGGACTTGAAGAAAAAAACTTACTAATTAATAGGTTAGATATATAAGCTAGATTTGAAAATACAGGGTGAATCGCTTGTGTTAATGGGCGTGCATAGGGGGTGGTTGTCGTTGTGCTTAATTGTTCTTCATACACAGCTTCAAATTGTTTGGTGTATTGTGAGAGAGAAAAATAGCGGTGAACGGTTTCTTTTCCTTTTCTGCCCATTCGTTGAGCAAGGTGAGGGTTATGAATAAACACCATAATCGCTTTGGCAAAAGAATTACTGTCTTCTGGTTGGGTTAGTAACCCTGTTTCATAGTGGCTGATTACCTCTGGAATTCCACCAACCATAGGGGCAATAACGGGTAATTGAGCTAATGAGGCCTCTACTAACGCTAAACCAAAGGCTTCATCTCTTGCTCCACTTATGTAGGCGTTAATGTTGCTTTTTAATAGACCGACCACATTGCACTGTTCCCCCAAGAAATGCACATTGTTGCTTAAATTCAGCTGTTTTACTTGACGTTCAAGTTGGCACCTTTTCTCCCCTTCGCCAATAACAACGAGATGGATGTTAAGCATGACAGCATCAATTTTATTTAGACTTTCAATAATTAAATCAACGCCTTTTCTATGAATTAGTGACCCTGAGGTTGCAAGCACAAAGGCGCTTTTATCAATATTTAATTGGTCACGTAATAATGTGGGTTTTTGAGTATTTAGTTTGATGGTATTTATGCCATTTTGGATTGTTGTTATTCTATTTTTATCATAGCCATCTTGTAATAAACTCTGACTAATCGCATCGCTTACGGTTACTAATTTGGGGCTAAGATGAATACCTAAACTTAGACGGTCACGCAATGGATATTGAGTGTGAAGGTGGGTAACTAATGGCGTTTTAGTATGACGAGCGACCATATTCATCCACTGGCATGGAGCTGCGCTATTACAGTGAATTAAGTCGACCTGATGGTGCTGAATTATCTTTTTTCCTTGTTGGTAGAAATCGTGCCAATTTAAGAAAGAAAAACGAGGGGCTTGCCATCCAAGTAATAAAGTAAAGGGAGTTACATAACTCGCACTTAATTGCTTTTCAACCTGATCAACAAGACGCTGCTGGTTACACCATAAAATGCAGTTATATTTTTGGTGATTAATGCTTTTAATTAGATTAATTAAGCAGACTTCAGAACCACGGATCCAATCATCACCATAATGAACAAACAGTAAGGTTGTTTTTGTTGTTTTTTTCATAGCACACCTTCCTCGCATTCTCTCTGATATTAGAGATAAAGCAAGGGCAGTGCCAAATTGTAATTTTTTATTTTATTGATTCTTAAGAGGAATTGTTTAATGTGTAAATCAGTTTTCTCAAATTGAGAATATATTTATTAATTTGAGAAAAGAGTTAGGAGAGAAGTTTGATAGTTATATGGCATATACTTTTAATATTTGCGGTATTACTGTGTTACTAGAAAATTGTTTTTCAATAGTCTTTTGCGCTGCGTGTTGAATTTCAGCTTTATTAATAGGTGATAACTCAAGCCAGTGAGAGAGCGTTTTAGATAAGTCTTCTGGCTCGACGATCCATCCATTCATTTCTGGCTGTATGAGTTTCTTCATATTTCCTACAGGGGTTGATATTACTGGTATTCCTCTTCCCAT
>JAAGZR010000478.1 GCA_024206155.1 Aliivibrio sp. | reverse complement strand
TATCTGGACAGCTATACCGATAATCTGGTAGGCCCTGTCTTCAGCGATAACCCAGAGCAGTAACCAGGTGTTATCTGGACTACTCGTAGCATTACTCGAAGCGTACTCTCGTACTCTCGATGGGAAGTCAATATGTCAATGTGCGTTCAATTCTGGTACAAATATAGTTTAATACTTTTGTTATTTCCAAACCGAAAATGAAAATAATTTGTAACTCATTGGTTTTCAATAACTTATTTTTGATATTTAGAATCGTTCTAAATAAAAATTGTGTTCTTTCGCACTTAACTTATTGAATATCAACGCATTGTGTGGCTTTGTTCCCTGTTAAATGTTTAGTCTACTGGAAACTGGCCGAGAGGTTAACGCACTTCTCTGTGCTTCTCAAGAAGTTTATCTGGTAAACGTTGGGGGATATGGGGGGATACAGGGGTAAATCATACAGGGGTAAGGGGTTGTGTAACCTGGACAGGACAGGGGTAAGGGGACAGGACCACCAGGGTAGGAAAGGTAAAAAAAAAAGGCAAAAAAATCTAGGATAACTGGGCAGAATCGTTAGGGGGGGGTAGCAAAAAAAAATCGGTTTCTGTCGTGGGTCGGTGTGCGTGTGGCGTAGTAGAACCTCCAACCCCTATGTATCTAATAAATTTTGTATCTTTACAAAAACTTTGAGATATGGATTACGGAAAACCAATAAAAGATTACACCATTAAAAATGGGAGACTCATTAATAATGCACCTGAGTGCGAGATGGGTATTACGAAAGCTGCACGTATGCGTAAACAAATGAAGCGAGCTGAAAAGGTTCGTATGATTGCAGAGGGCAACGAGTTAGCTGAATCTAACATTAACTTATTTAAGAAACTATAATTGCGTAGTGTTTGATGAATAGACTTTGTCTAGAGAGAAGAGGGGTAGTGCCCTCTTTTTTTTGTTTATGTGTTATTCTAATGTTGACTTAGTGTTGACTTAGTGTTGACTTTAAATAGCTAACTAACTGATAATCAATACTAATGTTATAAATGTTATAAAAAAAACCAAAACGTCAAAAATTTTTACACGATTAATTATAATAAAATATATATATATATAGGAGCATCTAACTATAACATAAGTATGTATTGAAATTATTTACTATATTTGCATTAAATTAAATACACTTTAAATTATGAATCAAGGATATTCACCAAAGGAGCTTCGCTTCGGTGAGGACGGCAGAGAGAAGTTAATCTCTGGAATCACCAAATTATCAAACGCAGTTAAGAGTACACTCGGCCCACAGGGCAACACAGTACTTATAGAATCACAGGAACATATTGGCGGCATTACTGTTACGAAAGACGGAGTTACAGTTGCCAAATCAATTAACCTCATCGACCCAGTCGAGAACCTTGCGGTTCGTATGATGAAAGAGGCTGCCGACAAGACGGCCACTACGGCTGGGGACGGAACGACCACTGCGATAGTATTGACAGAGGCGTTGGTAAAGAAAGGTACAGAGTTGATTACAGAAGATGTTAATCGAACAGATGTGCTGCGTGACATGCATGAGCTTACGAAAGAGGTGATTGATGATTTAAAATCAGACTCCAAGAAATTATCTTTGCGAAAGATGAAAGACGTTGCGATTATTTCAGCCAACAACGACAAAGAGTTGGGGACTACGATTGCTAATGTATACAAGGAGGTTGGTAAAGATGGTGTAGTAACTGTAGAGAAATCAGAAACGAGTGAGACGTATTATGAGACCACTAAAGGTATAAAGGTAGACAGGGGTTACACATCACCATTATTTATCAATGACCAGAAAAAAGACGAGTGTGTACTAGAGGACGTAAGTATCCTGGTATCTGATGCTGAGATAAGTAACATACTTCAGATTGAGGGTGTGCTTAAGCCAATCATACAGCAGAACAAGAAATTACTTATCATTGCGCCTACATCGGTTAATGTAATAAATACGTTAGCGGCCAATGTTATGAAAAATAATTTAAAGATATGTAATATTGCACCACCGAACTTTGGTTACAAGCAACATGAGTTGATGCAGGATATTGCATATACAGTAGGAGCTACTTACTTTTCAGAAAAAACTGGGGATGACCTGAGCATTATAAGTGCTGATGACTTGGGCCATGCAGCCAAGGTGATAGTTGGACGTGGCTCAACAGTCATCCTTAAAGATGATTCCGCAGACCAAGATGCAGTTGATGGCAGGGTAGCAGAAC
>JAAGZR010000058.1 GCA_024206155.1 Aliivibrio sp. | reverse complement strand
TCGGCCCGCTCTATCACCATCATAACAACACACCACGGTGCTAGTTTGACGGAAAAGAAGCTGCATGTGATCGCCAGTAGTCGCGGTACCCAGAGAGGCAACCGCGTAATCTACGCCAAATTGGGCTAATGCAACCACATCCATATAGCCTTCAACAACAAGGGCTTGTGGTAAATCTTTATAAGCTTGCAGTGCTTCGTATAAACCATAAAGCTCTTTGCCTTTATGGAAAATAGGTGTTTCAGGTGAATTTAAATATTTGGGAGTGCCTTCACCAATTACACGTCCACCAAAGCCAATTACGCGACCACGGCGATCTCGAATTGGAAACATAACTCGACCACGGAAGCGGTCATAACGACGGCCATTATCGCTTTCAATTAACATCCCACCACTGACTAAAGCATCTTGTGACGCTTTATCTCGACCGAAGTTTTTCTTCACCAATTCCCATTCATCAGCAATATAGCCGATACCAAACTTCTGTACTATTTCACCAGAAAGTCCACGATCTTTTAGATAATTAATGGCATGAATATTAGCGGCGGATTTTAATTGGGAGCAATAAAACTGACTGATACCACCCATTAAATCGTATAGGCTACGTTTTTGTTCAGTACTGGCTGTTGGGCCTGAAGGGGCATTAAATCCACTGCGTTGTTCGCGAGGAACATCAAGACCAAGCATAGAGGCAAGTTCTTCGATGGCTTCAACAAACTCTAAACGGTCAAACTCCATAAGGAAGTCAATTGCGTTACCATGAACGCCACAACCGAAGCAGTGATAGAATTGTTTTTCTTGGCTAACAGAGAAAGAAGGGGATTTTTCATTATGGAATGGACAGCATGCGCCGTAGTTTTTCCCTTGTTTTTTCAGTTTTACTCTTGCGTCAATGATATCGACAATGTCGTGTCGATTTAAAAGCTCATCAATAAAACTGCGAGGGATATGTCCAGCCATCTTTTCTTTTCCTGTAGATACAAACAAGCCGTGCAATCAAAGATAGCACGGCTTGTTTTATAAATAGAGTATTATTAAGCCAGTTTAGATTTAACTAATTGGCTTACTTTACCCATGTCAGCGCGGCCTTGGATTTGAGGTTTTAACACACCCATCACCTTGCCCATATCTTGCATTCCTTCAGCACCTGATTCTGCAATTGCTTTGTCTAATAACTCGGCAACTTCTTCATCGGTAAGTGCTTGTGGCATGAAATCTTCAAGTACTGTAATTTCAGCACTTTCTTTTTCAGCAAGATCATCACGACCAGCAGCAGAAAACTGCGATACTGAATCACGACGTTGTTTAACCATCTTAGTTAAAACAGCGATAATATCATCGTCAGACAAAGTTGTATGACCATCGATTTCACGTTGTTTTATTTCAGATAAAGCTAAACGAATAGTGCCAAGGCGTAATTTGTCCTTGGCTTTCATCGCTAACTTTTGCTCGTCTTTGAGTTGTTCAATTAGAGCCATAACTTAATCCTAATTAAATTTAGGTAAGTTATTAGTACAGGCGAACGCGACGTGCGTTTTCGCGAGACAGCTTCTTAGCGTGACGCTTTTGAGCTGCTGCTTTAGCGCGTTTACGTACTGTAGTAGGTTTTTCGTAATGCTCACGACGGCGAACTTCAGAAAGAACCCCTGCTTTTTCGCAAGAGCGTTTGAAACGACGTAGTGCAACGTCGAACGGTTCGTTTTCACGTACTTTAACTACTGGCATATGCCTTTCACCTCAGGTGTTAGTCAATTCGCTGGTAGTTATAATTAACCAGCTATTATTCAAATTGGTGCCGAATTTTAATCCG
>JAAGZR010000477.1 GCA_024206155.1 Aliivibrio sp. | reverse complement strand
TAACTTCTTTATTAAGAGGAGATTTTCTTTTACTTTCTGCCTCAGCAAGACTAGCATCATTACCTGTGCCTCTACCTGCCGCAGCGGCTGTTCTTGCTCTCATACTATTCCAAGGCTGAGTGTGCATTACATTCGCCCAGCAATGACCTAAAGGCGAATCTGTTTTTTGTTTATAAGCCATTAGCACTTACCTTTTTTCTGTTGCTTTGAAGCCCACATATTTGCATAAGCGCTAGGATATACATCAAATTTTTTTCTTGCAGCTGCTTTACAACCAGCGCTTAGCTTTGCATATAATGGAGAGGTTTTATTTTTCATCTTTCTTTTTATTTTGTAATTTTATAATTTCTTTAACTCTTTGCTCTTCTTTTGTTAATGCTCTAATTTGTTTTTTAGTTAAACCTAGATCAAGAAGCATCTTAACTTGATCTGATTTATTAAGATCAAATAGTTTTTGAGTTTGCTTTTCAGTTTCAGTTAATACTGGTTTGTCTTCAGCTAAGCCAAAATAAGGTAGTCCAACATCCCAACCTGACCAACCTAAAGCTAATGCAACTTTTTGCCAGTTTTCTGTAGCAGGATTTAATATATTACGCATGTTATTCATTTTCATAACAGCTCTATCTAAAGGTATATTAAATACAGCTGATACTACTTGCGCTCCTGCTAAATAAGCTGGATTATCCATACTAAAACCTTTTTCTTTTATTTCTTTACGATTCCAAGAAACAGTTCTAGCCGCTGATTTTAATTTTCTAATCTTAGATCCAAGTGCTGGAGCTATAGAGAGTAAATCATCAAGAGCTTCTTCAAACTTAGGTGATTTCTTTTTGGATTGCTCAGCTATAGTTATTAAAGCGTTTTTAACACCTGAAACTACAGCGCCTTGAATACCAAGACCTTTCAACTGTGAATCAATAGCACCATTTAAAGCTCTTTCTAGTTTTTGCTCTTTGTTGGCTTCTGTTAACTTTTCATCGTCTTCGTCATCATCAAACAATGCCCAAGCTAATCCACTTTGAAGAGCGTTAAACAATAAGTTTTGAATAGCACCGTAGTAAACTATTTTAGATATATTAGCTCTCCAATCACCTCTGCCGTTAACTAAATCTTGTACAGCTCTTTTTTGTATACGTACATACTGAAGCTGAGTGTTACCGAACTGAAGTATAATACGACCTATCAAAGATCTTTGCTGTTGACTAATTCGCATTGGACTACTGGACTGCTGATTTTCTTCAGCTATTAATCTAAAATCTTCAAAAGCTTGTTGTTCCGCAGCTTTTCTATCCATACCTTGTTCAACTAAAGATTCTATTCTATTTCTATAAAACGTAGCGCCACCAGAAGCAATTGCAAAACTATCTGCGTATCTTGTAAATACAAAACCTTTATTAAGCAAGTATGATATAGCAGCGTTAACTTTATTTTTGCTACCTTCAACAGCATCAGCTATTTCAGATTCACTTACATTGATTTTAAGACCATCTCGTCTTTCAAGCAAGTAATCAGAATTCATTAGAGTTAAGAAGTCACTCCAAAATTGTTTTTGGTTAGCAAAAGCTTTACCAGCTTTTAATATATTATTATCACCCCAATTTATAAAGTTTACCGCAGATATGGTCTGTAATACTGCAGATCTTGTATTTAAAAACATTATAGCGCCAACAGAATTGTTTAACCAGTCTAATATACCGTTTGATACTCTATCACCGCCTAACGGTCTATTACTACCAGACTTCATTGCTCTGAGCGAGTCTTTTAATGCTTCAACATACTTAGCACCAAAAGCAGCTTCAAGCTTATTCATATTCTTTTCAGAGAATATAATATCTACATTTTCCTGCCACTCTTGTAAATATTCTGCTCTATTAACTTTATTAATACCTGATATAACGTCTGTTGTAATGTTACCTGCAGTCCAGTCTTTATCTGGCTTTGGGTATGGTTTACCTTTTTGTAAACTAACAAGTTGATCAGCAAACGCTTGTAATTCTGGGTCTGCTTTAATAAAGTCTGTTAACCTTTTTTGATCACGCTTAGAAAGACCAGGAACTTCTAAGCCTTGACTATCCCATATGTATGTTCTAATAGCGTGTTGATATGTGTATTTTGCAATACCAGTTTCTTGTTCTAAGGTTTTTGGTATACTTTTAAATTGTTTCTTTAAAGCTTTATAATCTCTACCAGCCGCGACTTTAGCTTGTGATATAGCCATCTCAGCTCTATTGTAAGGGTCAATCAAGTTTGTTTTATAAAACGCCATTTGAGCATCTCCAACCTTGCCTTTGCCTAATGTTTTATATAGTAATCCTAAAAAGTCCTCAGCTGATGGCGTTGTAAAGAAAGTAAACTTACCTTTGCTAGCGCCAACAGTTTTAGCTTTAGCGGCTGAAAAATCTTTATAAGATTCAATACCTGTTTTAGCTTCAATAATATCGTTAAATACTCTGTCAAATACTTTTGTTTTACTAAACTTAGCTTGTTGAACTTTTGATTTAACATCTACTTGACTAAGTACTTCTTTAACGGCTTGAACATTTTTAATAGCATCATCAGCAAAGTAAAAATCATTATAACCTTCAGCAGCTTTACTAGCTATCCATCTACCTTTTGCAGCAGCAGTTCCATCACCTAAACCTGTTATGTTTTGTAAAGGTATATCAATACCGTTGGCTTTCATGAACTCTTGTATAGGCTTAGCAGCATCAGCAGGTCTTGCTGTTAATATGAATACATCATCAGTACCTCTTGCTGCAGCTATTTTTTCAGCAACACTAAACAATGGTCCTTTTTTACCTTCAATTACTCTGCTAAACTCTCTAAAATCAAATTCTGCACCTTGACTTTCTAGAACATCATATTGAGTAGCGAAACTGCTCGCGTCAACTTTACCAACTTTGTTAGCATTTATACCAGCATAAACTTGCTGTAAGAAATCATTAGGCAAAGGTTTACCATATTCTATAGTTTCCGTATTAATCTCATATAAACGATTACCAAAGTCTTCTCTATATTTTTTTAAACTCTCTTGAACACTTTCGTAAGTTTTCTCCACTACAAAATCAGGCAATGATCTTTCTGCTCTAGCTTTGTTTCTTTCAATAGCTGTTTCAAGCGGTGTAGTAGCTACAACCATGTGTACTTCGTAACCAGCGTCTTGTAGAGCTTTTATTTTCTTAGTAGTAGCATTGTAAGAAGCACCTGTACCATCTATAACCATACCATTACCTGCGGCCGCGTATTTATCAAACTTAGCTACAGCCGCTTTTCTAGCAGCAGCACCAAGCTTTGATCTAGTAGATCTTTGCTCTGCTGTATAATCAGATTCTTTAGCTGGTAATCCAGCTTCTTCTTTCATAGCTTCTAACGCTATATCTTGATTAACTACTTTATAACCACGTCTGCCAAGCTGTAATCCTTTGCCAACATTCGTTTTACCAGCACCAGGACCACCAACCATAAATATAGCTTTTAGCTTTGTGGCGCCTTCACTAAATCCACCTTCTACATTTGGCACAGTGTATAATACTTGACTTTTAGATCTAGCTAATGTATCATCAAAATCAAACACTCTAATTTTTTTAACAGGTGCATCAGGACGTCTAGCTTTGTTTAAAGCACCATCTAAAATACCTTGATTATAAATATTTTGTTGAGCCGATGGAATTGTTTTACTATACATTGACTTAGGAACAACCTCATCTAATGCTTTTTCTACTTTAGGCAAATCTTTAACGCCTTGTTCATTTAATTTTAAACCGCTAGGTGTTACATTGAATAAGTCAAAAACAGATTTATTATTAGCTAGCATAATTGATTTAGGATCTATGCCACCTTCTGTATTAGCTACATTTATATTAAAATATCTAGCCCAAATATTATCTGTAATTTTCCAGCCTTCTGGAGTAGATTCTACATAATCATATTTTCCACCAGTTGGTTTAAAACCTTTTAATCTATCGTCGTTTGTTTTTAATAAAGCTCCTTGAAAAAAGTTTTTCTTTACATTTTTAAAATCAGAAGAAACTTCACCTTCTAGCGCGGACATAAAAAGATATTTACCTATTAAACTAGCTGGTAATGTATGCTCTTCTCTTATAGCTTGATCTAAATAACCTTTTTGATAAAATTTCCAAGGCGCAGACTTTCTTATAAAATGATTTTGACTAGCACCACTAGAAGACATTATCGCTGCCACAAAAGCTATACCTTCTGGTGTTTTCATAGCATCTTGAAATATTTCAAAAACTTTCTTTAATCCATTTATTGAATTTTCCTGTCTTTTTATAAAAGCTGGATCATTCAAAGCTTTCTCCATCGGAAGTCTTTTAGCAGTAGGATTTTCTTTTTTAAGCATGTCGCTAAATAACTGAGAGTCTTCAGCAAAAACTCCGCCATTAGCTTCTGTTTCAGCGATCCAATCATTTACTTCTTTTACACTTCTAAAAGGTAAATTACCTGTATAACCTCTAAATTGACTTTCGTCAATAACAACATCAGGATCTTCTACTAGTGACTCTACGAACTCTCGAGTTTCTTTTACAGCTTCACCAAACTTTTTAGTTTTATCTTTTAAAAGGTTTTCAGTAGTTCCTTGCATAGATCTCCAAAAGTCTTTAGGAAATTTAGATATCATACCACTTGAAACAGCATAGTCCTTAAATCTCTGTCTACCTTCTGGGGTTTTCATATCAATAGGACTAACACCACTACCCCTCAATGTAGCCTGTAAAATCGCACCCCATCTAAAATTATTAAGAGTACTAAAGTCGTCTTTAACTTTTTCAAAGGGTAATGCTTGAAAAAGGTTTTGGTATGCAGTTGTTTTACTAAATTTAATACCACTAGTTTTTACACCTTCTTCTTTTAATCTTTCATCTGTTATATAGTCAGCAAATCTAGCTGCGTTTTCTTTAGCAGAAACATTTGGATCTAATATGTTTTTTAAGTAAGATTTTTCAAATAAATTATCAGCATTAGCTAAATTTAAAAAGAAAGGCATTTGAAATCTTCTAGGAGGAGCTGTTTGATCAAACCCATATTGGCCTTTTTGCTGATCTAAAACAATTAATCTATCTAAATCTACAGCATATTGTTCAACTTGTTTATAGTCATCTATAGTTTGACCCAATATAGTTGGTTTTTTACCAGCTATAAAATCCTCACCCATCCAGTCAGGATCAAGAGTTCTAACGTCTAAACTATCACCACCTATAAATTCATTTGTTATAGAATCTGGTCCTTCATATACTAAAATATCTCCATCAATAATGTAATCAATACCTAATTCATCTAACAAACTTAAGCGAGTTGCATAGCTTTTTTGTTTCGTTTTACTAAACTTAGCACCACCACGTAATCTTTCAGGTGTGGTAGTTACTAGATCTTCAAACATGCGGTTTCTAATGTGTAAGTTTAATAAACCACGTATTGTCTGGCCTACGGCGTCTCTGTATATTGGCTTAACGGGCTTTTGTCTAATAAGATCCATATAATCTTTTAAAGTACCTGTAAGTTTACCATCTGTATACAAAGCGTTCATTACGTTTCTAGGTAGGAAAGTACCTTTACCAAAACCGTCTTTAGTTTTAGGCAATCTAGCAAAATCGTTATTAGCGTTTTTAAGTAGAAACTGTTTAGCTGTTGTTAATCCTTCAGCATCTGTTTTTTGATAGTTTCTAGTTTTATCTGTAATTGTTTGAGGATTTAAACCAAACATACCGGCATATATATCTGCCACAGCTTTTGGTACGTTTCTAGTTTCGCCAAATCTAGTAACTGTTTTACCTTTAAAACCATCTTTAGTAGCTTCTGTTATTCTAGTTTCAACTTCAGCTTTATCTTTAGCACCTATTTTTTCTACTTGAGCTTGCGAAAACTCTACTGTTTCGGTAGGTTTTTTAGCTACTTTAGCTTCTTTTGTAGTTGTTGTGGTTGGAGCTTTAGCGACAACTTGTCTAGCGGCTTCTGAGTCAATGCTAGTACCTTCTTGAGTTACGCCACCGATTTGTTTAGCTCTTTCTAATATTTCAGCTTGACGCTGACGCATTAAAGATCCAAGATATGTATTTACTTGAGCGGTTTCAGGATTAAAATCAGCTAGTAACTCTTTGTTTCTACCTGGAAATATACCTTGCATTTGTTCAGTTACAGCAGTTTTAATAGCGTCCATCGGTATGCTACCTGTTGGATTAAATTTTAAACCCTTACTAATTACAGGCCAGTTGTTTTCAACTATAGCGTCCATAGCTCCAAACCTATCTGTTTGATTTGATGATGGAGAATTAACTATGTTAACTAAATCCTCGTTAGTGTATATACCTTCTTTAGCTAAGTTTATAAACTCTTGGCCTTTTTTAGTTATTGATTTTTTAACAGTACCTAAATCAACCTCTTTAAGTTCTTGAAGCTTTTGTGCTCTTTCAGATATTTTACCTTTTTTGATGTTTTTTTGATAATCTTTTATAAAATTATAAACATCTCTACCATCTTTAAAATTTAATTTATTATAACCTCTAGGTCTAAAAATATCTAATATAGGTTTTGCTAGACGCATAAAGGTTTCTTTTAAATTATCTTTGTAAGTTATTTCACCTTTACCTATAGCATCAGAAAAAGAAGTTAAGTATTCTTCAGCATATTCAGACAACGGTCTTTCATTTCCGTCTTTATCATATCTGTAATTCTCATCAATTCTTTTTTGAATTACATTTAACTCTTTAGAGCTTAATGTATTTTTAAAACTTTCAACTAACTTCAATGCTGTACTAGGATCTGATTGAAATGTAGATCTTAATATTCTATGTAGCAGTTCATGAGACCCAGCTGTTATAGCGCCTACCTCTGCGGCTCTTTGCTTGTTTATAAATATCTTACCACTTTC
>JAAGZR010000476.1 GCA_024206155.1 Aliivibrio sp. | reverse complement strand
CTTCATGGCTGATGTGTAAAATCAAAAATTAAAACCGCACTTCCCTATTTTGTGAGAATTTTAGGTGGTGCGGTTTTTTGATCAAACAATTAAAAAATAATAAACCATATAAACAGTAATTTTACTTATCTCATTAACAGCACAACAGATCACCATAATTATCTATATGATCCTGTTCGTAGTTGAGCTAGAGATCTGATTTTTGACTCAAAACTCAACAGAGTACGATTGAAAAAAGAGGAGTTCAGGTACACTCTGCATTGCAGATTTAAAAACCAAGGATAGGAAAATGAATTCGGTTCGTTTTGGAGGAAAATTAATTACTCCATCTAAATTATTATGTATTGGCCGTAATTACGTTGCCCATATTAATGAGTTAAATAATACGTTCCCTGAGCAAATGGTGGTATTTAATAAACCAAATTCATGCATCACTTCAACCCTATCTTCTTTCCATCAAGAGCGTTTACATTATGAAGTTGAGATCTGTTTTTTGATTGAAGAAGAACAGCTATCTGCCGTTGCAATAGGTTTTGATTTAACCAAACGAAACTTACAATCTGAGCTAAAAAGCAAAGGACTTCCTTGGGAGCGAGCAAAAGCCTTTAATGGCTCAGCGGTATTTAGCCGTTTCATCCCTCTTGATGGTATCGACATTAACCGACTTCAAATTGAGCTCTATATTAACAGCATGAGAGTCCAATGTGGTCAAGTTAATCAAATGATTTACTCTCCAGAAACTATTCTTGCTGATTTAAAATCCTATACCCAATTGTATGACGGCGATATCATTATGACAGGTACACCTCAAGGCGTTGGAGAAATTCATATGGGTGATATTTTTCTTAGCCGCTTAAAACTCGATGGAAAAACACTGATCGAAGCAGAATGGGTTGCAAGATAAGCGAAGTGACAAGTTACCGTGGTAATGTTAACAATTCAGAAGCACCAGAATTACAACAATGCTCAACAATGGCAGCCACATTTTACCAACGTGCACTAGTTAGTAATTTACTAAACCCTAAAGCGTTAGTCTTCTTTGTGATGTTTTTACCGCAATTTGTTTCAACCAATATAGCAGCAACCTCTGGCGAGCAAATGTTAGTGCTTGGCTTATTGCTAAACGTGCTTGGTTTATTGTTTAACTTAATCTTGGTAGCGTTAGTGGGAACACTTGGAAAGCCGCTAATCAATAACGTAAAATTCAGAACGTATCAACACAAACTCATGAGCGGGATTTTTATCATTCTTGCATTTTGGATGTTAAGTTCTTTTGTTACTGCACTTTAATACAATTCAGATATATATAGAAACGGTGAGCATTGAGCTCACCGTTTTTTCCGACCTATCTATTCATAGCTTAGTTTCTTTAACTCTATTGCTTTTAAACTAGGCTCTTTTGATGCTCTTCAATTAAATGATCCATCGCTTCACTAGCTTTAGTTTGAATGACCGAGTATTCATCTGTTGGTGCGATTGCTGCCACCACTTCGTAATAACACTTCAGTTTTGGCTCTGTACCGGATGGACGAACAATTATACGTGAGCCATCTTCTAAATGATAAATCACCACATCACTGGCTGGTAAATCGATTGATTCTGTCGTGCCATTTGAAAAATATCGCAGTGACGCTTTTAAATCTTCAGTAACCGCAATATTCACTCCAGCAATTTGCTTAGGTGGATTCGCTCTTAGCTTATCGCCAACCGGTGGAGAATTTGGTGCTAAAGCGATACTGCGCTGTGCATTTATATACAATCCGTGGGTGCGATAAATGAATTCCAACTCATCCCAGACACTCTTACCTTGTGTTGAAAGTTCTGCCGCTAATTGAGCAAAAGCAACCAATGCAGATAATCCATCTTTATCCCACACTTCGCTGCCGATGGTGTATCCAAGTGCCTCTTCATAAGCAAAAAGAAACTGTTTATCCTCACTTTGTTTTTGCATCGCAACATTAGTTAACCACTTAAAGCCTGTTAGTGTTTGGAAATACTCCGCCCCTTTCGATTCGGCAATCTTTTTCAATAACGTGGACGAAACAATGGTATTACCAACAAGCTGTTTGCTTGGCTCTGTGTGTTTTAGTAAATAGTGGCCAAATAAAATACCAACCTGATCACCTGTGAGCATTTGATAGCTACCGTCGTCTTTTCGTGCAGCAAGTGCAAAACGGTCTGCATCAGGATCATTCGCACATGCAAGCTCTGCCTGTACTGAATCAGCTAACGCGACAACCATATCCATAGCCCCTTTTTCTTCAGGGTTAGGGAAGTTTACGGTTGGGAAAGTGCCATCTGGTTCTCTTTGTTCTGCAACACTCACCACATGGTTAAAGCCTGCATCACGTAATAAGGTTTCTGCCATATCAGCTCCCACACCATGCATCGCTGTATAAGCAATTGAAATTGCTGATGGATTAGTATGGTTTGAAAGCAACGGATTGCTATTCATCGCATTACGGTAACATTGATAGTATTCATCATCTAGCCACACCAAAAGTCCTCGAGCCTCTGCATCATTCAATGACATTAGTGGAATAGGCTTTGTTGCTGCAATATCGATCTCATTAGCAATACCTGAATCGTGCGGCGGAATAATTTGCGCCCCATTCTCCCAATACACTTTAAAGCCATTATATTCTGGTGGATTATGACTTGCTGTGACAACGACAGCTCCGGCTGCATTAAATTTTTTGATCCCATAAGCCACAATAGGTGTTGCCGCAACTTTGGTTGTTAAAAAAACCTTAATGCCTAATGCCGTTAATACACTCGCTGTATCGTGCGCAAACTGTTGTGAATCCGTGCGGCCGTCATAACCAATAACAACACCTCTTTCACTAGCATTCGTGATGTTGTCTATTAAATAATGACCTAAGCCCGTGGCTGTTTCTTGAATCACCAGACGATTCATTCGGTTAAGTCCTGCTCCTACCATGCCTCGCAATCCAGCGGTACCAAATTGAAGTCGAGAAGAGAAGCGTTCTTCTAATTCTGACATATTTCCAATATCAACAAGGTACTGAAGTTCTTCTCGAGTTCTTGGCTCTGGATCTCTACTCAACCAATTTGTTATTTTCTGCATCATAATAAAAAACCTCATTACTGAATATTCATTAAGCCTAGATGATATCTATGATCAATTACATGAGCGCAATCGCTAAATTCAGGAAAACCATAGTCAACTATGAACAAATTATAGTTCTGATACGTAAATTTCATAAAGATTAAAGCATTTTATTCATGAGTTTTATCTTATTTTTAGTTAAAGAAGTGGTAGAGTGGAGAGAGTTAGCATTATTATAACCTGTTTATTTGTAGGGATATTATATGAAAATCGCAATGTTCAGTACTAAATCTTATGATGAAGTTTCTTTCAATAGTATCAACCAAAATTACCAATTCGAATGTCAATATTTCAACTTCCAACTCACTGAAAGTACAGCTCCAATTGCAGATGGTGCCGATGTAGTTTGTGCATTCGTTAATGATGATTTATCGGCTCCTGTCCTCACTAAACTTGCGGAACAAGGCACCAAATTAATCGCCATGCGTTGTGCAGGATTTGACCGTGTAGATCTTGATGCGGCAAAAGAACTAGGCCTCCAAGTGGTTCGAGTGCCCGCTTATTCACCAGAAGCCATCGCCGAACATGCAGTTGGAATGATGATGTGCTTAAACCGTCGTTTCCATAAAGCGTATCAACGAACTCGCGATGCCAACTTCTCTCTAGAAGGATTAACAGGCTTCAATTTCTTTGGGAAAACGGTTGGTGTTATTGGCTCAGGTAAAATTGGGCTCGCAACCATGCGAATCCTCAAAGGTTTAGGAATGGAAATCTTGTGTTATGACCCATACCCAAGCCAAGTTGCGATTGATTTAGGGGTGAAATACACAACCCTAGATGAGATTTTTGCGAAATCAGATGTAATTACACTGCACTGTCCATTAACGCCTGAAAACATGCATTTATTAGATACGGATTCCTTTGAAAAAATGAAAGATGGCGTAATGATCATTAATACCAGCCGTGGTGGATTATTAAATTCAGCCAACGCTATCGAAGCCTTAAAAGCAGGTAAAATCGGTGCGCTCGGTTTAGATGTTTATGATCATGAGAAAGAGCTATTCTTCCAAGATAAATCAAATGACATTATTACCGATGATGTATTCCGTCGTTTATCAGCTTGTCACAATGTTCTATTTACAGGACATCAAGCCTTCTTAACTGAAGAAGCTTTGGATAATATTGCAGCGACAACACTTGGTAGTATTGATGCCTTTTCAAAAGGTGAACACTCTGGTAACGAATTAATTCAAGCGTAGTAACCTATAAAAGCGCCTTACATAGTTTGCTTATGTAAGGCGTTTTAATTTGGTACTATCTTAATCGGCTAAGAACAACTTGTTGATCTAAATGTTCTTGATAGTCAGTATATTCCAACCCTTTATCAAAAATATATTCCGTCACTAAACGAGTAATTAACGCTCTTAATTCGTTCCCGTTCCATGGTTTTTCAATATAGCTTTCGATACGCGCACGATTAATAGCGATAATTGTATCTTGATGAGTGGCTTGCCCTGTTAACAGAACTTTTTTGGTTCTTAAAAAGCGATAATCAAGGGAAACATCAGTCAATAGTTCAACACCATTTTTCCCTGGCATTACATGATCGGATATTACTAAAGCGATATATCCTCCTTCACTGTCTAACTCATCCATCAAGTCTAATGCTTCATCCGCAGATTCACATTCCTCGATATTAATCCATGATTTAAGAGGTGCAAGATCTTGCAAAACGGCACTCAGCACTTCCCTTTGATCGTCTACACAAATCAGATTAAGTTTTTCCATGACCGTCCTCGACTGGCAATTTAATTCTAAAAATGGTTTTCTCTTGATTACTCTTTACCGCAATTGAGCCACCGTATCCTGTTATGATACGTTTTACGATGGCTAGACCTAGCCCTAAACCAAAAGAAAGTCCGCCCTTTTTGGTGGTAAAATTCGGTTGGAATATTTTACGTCGAGTCACCTCATCTATTTCAGGACCATTATTCGCAATCGTCACTAAAACAAATCGGTCTGATACTCGCGTCGAAATTTCAATTTCTGGTGATTGTATTTTCTCCATTGCATCGCTGGCATTTTTAATCACATTAGCCCACACCTGAACTAACTCAGTGGCTGATGCTTTTACCATTGGCATTGCTGCTGGGCTCATATGCACAGAGACGCGTCTCAAATCACTCTGTAATAAGACGAGCGCTTTATTAATGCTATCATTCACATCAAGGATTTCATCGGTATCTATATCTGTTCTGCCTAGTTGTTTAACAGAGCGAACAATACCAACAGAGTGTCTTGCCGCTAACCTCATGTCATGAAGATCTCGACCGATATTCCAATAGCGTATGGCTTTTTCAGGAGCGCTTAACCAGTACGTTGATAACTCGCCACTAGGCACCGCACGCGCTAATTCACGCGCCAGATCTCTGTCAAGACCATAACGTTCTTCTATTTCACGCCCTCTTGTGCGAACTTCTGATGAGCTAATATTTTGTCCATTAATCAAACCTTGATCAACAAAACTACTCGCTTCTGGATGTATCTCTTCTAGCAACTCTAAAATAATAGATTGCAGTTGTTCTGTTTTACTGCTTAAGACCCCAACCGCATTATTAAGCTCATGAGCAATACCCGCAGCCAGCTGACCAAGTGTAGTCATTTGCTCTGCAGAATAGAGTTTTTGTAGTGCTTTTTCTTTCTCTATTGATTCATGCATGGCTCTGCGTTGACGACGAGAAAGCTCATTAACAATAATAGGAGTAAACTGCGCGGTAAGTGGCCCATAGCGCTCTAGCTCAACTGCCGTGGTTTTTGTATCTATCCACCCAAGTTCACTTTCTGTTTTACTCACTACAGTTGATGAAGCAATTAAGGTTTCAGAAAAAAAACTATGAACGCCTATGAATGCCCCTTCAGAAGCACTAAATACCATAACTTGGCTTTCATTCTCTTCTTCTTGATAGAAGCCTTCTAACTCACCAGAGCAAACATAGTATAGACGGTCATTGTCTGCACCCTGCTCTAAGATCGTTTCACCCGCAGGAAGAACAATTCTTCGCTCTTCTTGACTAAAATAGGCATCAATCAAACGTTGTAATTTTTCTTGATTCATAGGCTATCCAATATGGCCCACAGTATGAAGGATCCATACCATTACAAAACTTAATAACACACCAACCACGCCCAATATCACACCTGTTTTTGCCATTTGATTACTTTCTACATTACCGGTTGCATGCGCCAATGCATTTGGTGGTGTACTGATTGGTAATGACATACCTAGAGAAGCGGCAAATGTAACTATCAGTATTAAGGTTAGCTCACCACCTAATGGGGTCAATGACGTCATTGAAGTACCTAACGCTGCCATGATCGGCATCAATAAGTTCGCCGTTGCTGTATGTGACATGAAATTTGCCATGGCTAAACATAAGAATGCCGCACCAAATAAAACCACATAAGGAGAATAAGCATCAAAAGGAATACTGTGAACCACTAACTTAGCCAAGCCTGTTTTATCTAACGCTAAACCAAGAGCAATACCACCAGAAACTAACCACAGCACATCCCATGATATTTTCTTAAGATCTTCTTTGTTGATGATCCCAGTCAGAGAGAAAACCGCAACTGGAATTAGCGCCACTGTATATGAGTTCATGCCATGACTTGATCCCATTAGCCATAAAAGGATCGTACCTGCGAATGTAATGTACACCATGATAGCTTTTGGTGTTTTTAAGAACTTCCCTTTGATATCCAAATTCATTGTTGTCTGTTTCGCTGGGTATAAATAGGTAATTAAGAACCAAGCAAGCGCCATCATCACGATGACAAATGGCACACCAAATGCCATCCACTCACCGAATGTGATTAAGTTGTCTCCAACAAGGTATTTCAAAGCAATTGCATTTGGTGGGGTTCCAATCGGGGTTCCAATACCACCAATGTTCGCCGCAATAGGAATACACAAAGCAAACGCAACTCGGCCTGGATCTTTCGGACCAAATACGGCAATAACAGGCGTTAAGATCGATAGCATCATCGCCGTTGTTGCCGTATTCGACATAAACATTGAGAAAATGCCTGTAATCAACATTAAGCCAAGCATGACAAACTTAGGGTTGGTTCCAAATGGTTTTAATAATACTCTGGCTAAGTTGACATCCAATCGATATTTCGTTGCGGCCATTGCTAGGAAAAAACCACCTAAGAACAGCATAATTATCGGACTGGCAAAGGTTGCCATGATATCACTGTAATTTAGCAACTCTCCAAAATGAGGTGCATCTTGATTCATCTTAAATAAGATAAACCCTTTATCAGAAACCATTAATAGTTCGAGAACAATAATAACAACAGAAGTGGCATAAATAGGGATTGGTTCAAATACCCAACATAGTGCTGCCAATAAAAAGATAGCAATCACACGCTGCTGAATTATTGTCATTCCTTCAAAAGGAAAAGCGGACAAAGGGAGTAATAAAATAATTAAAGGAATAACTGTTGGGATTAAATACTTCATGTATTGACGCATAACGCTACCGACTTCCATAGAACAGTAAAAATATATTGTCTTTATTATGGTCTTAGTTGCTGTTCGGTATACAGCGTTAGATCAATGAATATAGTAAAATAATTAAAAATATGAAGAGTTATGATTTAATAACATAAAAAAAGGAGCCCCATTTCTGAGACTCCTTTTTAACTTTTAGTTAGCTATTTTCAAAAAAAGATTATTTATCGTCTTTCTCGGCTTTTGGCTTTTTACGCTTATCGGTAATTGCCCACTTGCCGTCGATGTATAAACCAGTCCAACCTGATGGCTTACCATCACTTTCAGTACGAACATAGTTCTCTTTCGTTTTACGACTAAAACGAATCACTGCTGGCTTACCATCTGGATCATGTGTCGGTGCTTCTGTTAAGTATAAGAACTTAGGAGACAGGCGATCTTTAAAACGAACGAGCTCTTCTACTAATGGTGCACGAGTTTCACGCGATTTAGGGAATGTACTTGCTGCTAAGAATAAACCTGATGCGCCATCACGTAACACAAAGTACGCGTCTGATTTTTCACACTCCAATTCAGGAAGGTGAACAGGATCTTCTTTTGGTGGCGCAACTTCACCATTTCTTAAGATCTTACGTGTGTTTTTACACGTTTCACTTGTGCAATCCATATATTTACCAAAACGGCCATTCTTAAGTTCCATGTCTGAACCACATTTGTCACACTCGACAATTGGACCATCATAACCCTTAAGTTGGAATTCACCTTTCTCAACAATGTAGCCTTCACAGTTCGGGTTATTACCACAAACATGAAGCTTACGATCTTGATCTATTAGGTAAGGGTCCATTGCTGTTTCACACTTAGGGCAACGTTTCTTCGCGCGCAATGCGGCAGTTTCTACGTCTTCTTCAAGAACATTAATAATGCCCTCTTCATTGCCTAAGTTGATGGTTGTTTTACAACGCTCTTTTGGTGGTAATGCGTAACCAGAACAACCAAGGAATACACCAGTTGATGCAGTACGAATACCCATATTGCGGCTACATGTTGGACATTTAATATCAGTTTCTACGATATTATTCGGTGACATGCCACCTTCTGATTCATCAAGCTCAGCTTTGGCAATATCATCGGTAAAATCTTGGAAGAAAGCGTTAAGTACGTCTTTCCAATCTTTATCGCCTTCAGCAATCTTATCTAAGTTGCCTTCCATACGAGCAGTAAAGTCGTAATCCATTAAATCATCAAACGATTGATTTAAACGGTCTGTTACAATCTCACCCATTTTCTCGGCATAGAAACGGCGACTTTCAACACGAACATAACCACGGTCTTGAATGGTTGAGATGATTGATGCGTAAGTCGATGGACGACCAATGCCTTTTTTCTCAAGTTCTTTAACCAATGCAGCTTCTGTGAAACGCGCTGGTGGCTTAGTAAAGTGTTGTTTTGGATCAAGCTGTTCTAGTTTTAGCTTATCGCCAAGTTGAACCGCTGGTAATAACTGATCTTCATTTTTACCCATTGGACGTTGTACGCGAGTCCAACCATCAAACTTAAGGATACGTCCTTTTGCTTTTAGGGTGAATTCATCGGCTTTTACGCTCAATGTGGTTGAATCGTATTGTGCAGGCGTCATTTGACAAGCAACAAATTGATTCCAAATTAGGTTATAAAGTTTGTGAGCGTCCGCTTCCATACCTTGTAGGTCATCAACTTTCACATCAACACTTGAAGGACGAATCGCTTCGTGAGCTTCTTGTGCGCCTTCTTTGCTACCGTAAAAAATCGGCGCTGAAGGTAAATAGCTATCGCCATACTCAGAACCAATAAACTCACGTAAGGCCTCTACAGCCTCTTTACTTAAATTAGTTGAGTCAGTACGCATATAAGTGATGTAACCGGCCTCATAGAGGCGCTGAGCTAACATCATGGTCTTTTTCACACCATAACCTAGACGTGTACTTGCTGCTTGTTGCAATGTTGATGTGATATACGGTGCTGATGGCTTACTTTTTGTTGGGCGATCTTCACGTTTACACACTTCATATTCTGCTTTTTCAAGAATACTAACAGCTGCAAGCGTATCCGTTTGATTTAACGGTTTGAACGCAGAACCATTGCGTTGAGCTACTTGTAGACGGAAGTTTTCTTTGTCCGCAGTTAACGTATCTGCATGAATATCCCAAAACTCTTCAGGAATAAATGCATTGATTTCACGCTCACGCTCAACCAGTACCTTCACGGCAACTGATTGAACACGACCAGCAGATAAACCACGAGCCACTTTTTTCCACAACAATGGAGAAGCCATGAAACCAACCACACGATCTAAGAAACGACGTGCTTGCTGTGCATTTACGCCTGGCATACTCAACTCACCTGGAGTTTCAAAAGCCTGCTGAATTGCATTTTTAGTGATTTCGTTAAAAACCACACGTTTAAAGCGTGAATCATCACCACCGATGATCTCGCGAAGGTGCCACGCAATAGCTTCCCCTTCACGGTCCAAATCGGTTGCGAGATAAATAGTATCTGCACTTTCCGCTAATTTTTGTAATTCAGCGACTACTTTTTCTTTACCAGGAAGAATTTGATAGTTAGCAGCCCAATCATTGTATGGGTCAATTCCCATTTTATTGATCAGATTTTTTTTATCTCTTTCTTTTTTAATGCGTGCTTTTTCTTCAACACTTAAGCCTTTAGTCGATGCCGCAG
>JAAGZR010000057.1 GCA_024206155.1 Aliivibrio sp. | reverse complement strand
TGGTCAACCAAGCTCTCCTGGTGTACCTGCTGATTTTGCTAAATACACGCTAACTGCAACATTTAATAATTTAGACTCGGTTCGTGAGTTATTTGCGGCAAACAAGGGTGAGATCGCTTGTATTATCGTAGAGCCTGTCGCTGGTAATATGAACTGCATCCCTCCAGTAGAAGGCTTCCATGAAGGCCTTCGTCAAATTTGTGATGAAGAAGGCGCACTATTAATCTTTGACGAGGTAATGACAGGCTTCCGCGTAGCTGAAAACTGTGCGCAAGGTTACTACAACATCAAACCAGACCTAACAACGCTAGGTAAAGTGATCGGCGGCGGTATGCCTGTTGGTGCATTTGGTGGCCGTAAAGATGTCATGCAATACATCGCGCCTACGGGTCCTGTTTACCAAGCAGGTACGCTTTCAGGTAACCCTGTCGCAATGGCGGCTGGTTTTGCTTGCTTAAAAGTACTAACAGAAGAAGGCAATGAAAAACGCCTTGCTACTACAACGAAACAATTAGCACTAGGCTTAAAAGATCTAGCAAATAAGCACGGTATCCCAATGGTAGTTAATTACGTTGGCGGTATGTTTGGTTTCTTCTTTACTGATCAAGAAACTATCACTACTTATGAAGACGTCACTAAATGTGATATTGAAAGCTTCAAACGTTTCTTTAACCTAATGCTATCGCATGGTGTTTATCTTGCACCTTCAGCATTTGAAGCTGGCTTTACTTCTTTAGCTCATGGACCAAAAGAAATCGAAGCGACATTAGAAGCCGCCGATCGCAGTTTTGCTGAAATGGCTTCAAGCACTAAATAAACGACCAGTGTAAATAAAAAATGGTTTCTCTGCTTATTGAGAAGCCATTTTTATTGCCAGAAATAAATAACCAATACCATTGATCCAACAATAAGTAAGAGGGATCACTAGAAGTTTTCTTTTTTATTACTGCTACACACTTCTTTATCACAACAGCTCATTATCACTCGCCATTATTCTTGCTAAGCTAACCAAGTACCTATATAACTTAACTTACTACCATTATTTTATAAATAGCTTACCGCATCATAAGGGAAGAATGTGTCTCATTTCAATAAACTAGATTCCACTCATTGGGTTTTAATCGCAGCTTTACTTGCTGCCAGTTATGCATGTTTTTTATTAATACAACCATACCTAAACCCTATAATTCTTGCCTTTATTATGTCTCTTTTGTTTGCGCCACTGCATGATAAAATCAGTGAAAAACTACCTAACAGCCCAAACAGTGCCGCTATCTTTTCTTGCATGGCACTCACTTTTATTATTGCTATTCCTTTGTTTTTTGTTTTTGTTGCTATCGTACAGCAAGGTGCTACTTTTTCTAAAGACACTTATCATTGGGTTACCGAAGGTGGCGTTCAAGCGTTATTTGAGCATCCTATAGTTTCTCAAATATTAGCCTTTTTTAATAAGCACTTACCTTTTGATGCTATTGATCCTGCAGAAATAACTCAAAAAGTGGCTCAATTAGCCTCTCAGGTTGGTACCAGAGTCGTTGGTGTTAGCGCCCAGATCCTTGGGGATGTCACTAATGTATTAATGAACTTCTTTTTAATGCTCTTTGTTCTTTTCTTCTTATTACGCGATCAAGATAAGATTATCTCAGCATTTCGACACGTTCTACCTCTTTCAAGAAGTCAAGAAGATCGTTTACTTGATGAAATTGAAGAAGTCTCAAAATCAGCCGTACTAGGTTCATTCTTAACAGCAATCGCACAAGGATTGGCTGGCGGATTTGCTATGTGGTTAGCTGGATTTCCAGGTTTGTTCTGGGGAACAATGATGGGCTTTGCTTCATTTATTCCAGTGGTCGGCACCGCACTGATTTGGGTTCCAGCTGCGATTTATTTACTACTAACTAATCAATGGGAATGGGCATTGTTCTTAACGGTTTGGGGGGTTGCTGTGGTAGGATCTATTGACAACATCGTACGACCATTATTAATGCAAGGGAATTCAGGTATGAATACATTACTTATTTTCTTTTCTCTATTAGGCGGAATCCATTTATATGGTTTAATCGGCTTAATTTATGGTCCTATTATTTTCGCCCTAACATTGGTGTTATTTAATATGTATGAGACTGAATTTAAAGATTTTTTAGACCAACAAGATAAAAATTAACCCCCTAAGAACTATCAAATAGAGGCTGTATTTATTTACTCTGGTAAACAGCCTCTTACTTTTCTTTTCCTTCCCTTATCTTTGTGGGACAATCTCGTCAGTTTTTATATTCTTTCGAGGCCACTATGTCTTACTCAGCTCCAAGTCAAATCACTCAACGCCAACTTGCCTATTTTGAAGGTAAACACGTCCTCATTGCTGGTGAACTTATTGATGACTTCCCACTTGAGCTAGTTAAACACTGTGCTTCAACCACTATCTTTACTACAAACTATGGTTATTATAAGACGTTTGAAAACCACACAGACATCAACTGCTATTTTGGAGCAGAACTAACCGAAGACACTAATGCAGACTTGATCTTGCTTTATTGGCCAAAAGCAAAAGCTGAGGCTGAATACCTCCTAATAATGCTATTAGCAAAGTTAGGTAAACAGACTGAAGTTGTTGTCGTTGGCGAGAATAGAAGTGGCGTAAAAAGCATTGAAAAAATGTTTGCTGATTTTGGACCAATGAATAAATTTGATTCTGCTCGTCGCTGCAGCTTTTATTGGGGTCAATGTACAGAATCAGTACCAGTTTTTAACCTACAGTCCTGGTTTAAAGAGTATCAAGTTCAATTTGAAGAACACACGATTGAAGTAAGAAGCTTACCAGGCGTATTTAGCCATGGTGAATTTGATAAAGGCTCTGAACTTTTATTACATACGCTACCTACTTTACGTGGTCATGTACTTGATTTTGGTTGTGGCGCAGGCGTTTTAGGCTCTGTAATGAAAACATTAAACCCTAAAATTCATTTAGATATGGTGGATATCAGCGCGCTTGCTATTGCCTCATCGATTGAAACACTAAAAGCAAATAACCTTGATGGTAAAGTATTTGCGAGTGATGTGTATTCTGATACTAAAGAGAAATACCAATTTATTGTAAGTAATCCTCCCTTTCATGCTGGTTTAAAAACACACTACTCTTCAACAGAAGATTTACTTGAAAAAGCACCCAATAATTTAACTCATGAAGGGCAGTTAATTTTAGTCGCCAATAGCTTCTTACAATACCCACCAATTATTGAAAAAGTCTTTGGCGAATGTTCTACCCTAGCAAAAAATAATAAATTTAAGATTTATGCCGCACAGAAATAATCTAGAACCTTGCCACATTTTACCCTTCTGCTGCTTGATTTTTAACGTAACTTACGTATAAGAGCAGCAGAATTTCTCGTTAATATTCATCATAACAATAACTACTGACACGTTAATTGTGTCAATTCCACTGAATGGATCACAGTGTAAACCAGGCTTAAATATGGAAAAAAAACAACACTTTAAACGTCTTCAAAATACGTTAATGATTGCCTTTCTTGCGTTAAGTATTACGCCATTGTCAATTATTGCTATTTTCTTCCTTCACTCTCATAGTCAAGATTTAGCAACTCAAAGTACTGCCCACCTAGTTTCATTAAGAGACAATAAAGAGCAGCAAATAACGGACTATTTCAAAGCAAAAAACTCTGAGGTATTAGGCTTTGCACGCTCTGAACTTGCCAATGCGAGTGGCGGTCGATTCTATGGTCTCGTCAGTGCTTTTCCTCATTTAGGTAGGTCTATAGAAAACGCCAGAGAGAACGCGCAGCAACGATATATAGAAGGATCAGGTAATAAAATACGCACCAGTATTTTACCAGAATCTAATTCTTATATTGGTAGTGAACGCTATCGTCTTTTACATAAGCGTTATCACTGGGCCTACCAAGAACTACTAAAACGTTCTGATTTTACGGATATTCTTCTGGTTGATATTGATGGTAATGTTGTTTATTCCACAAAGAAAGAAGATAACTACGGCACTAATTTACTTACTGGTAAGTATAAAAATACTGCACTAGAAAAAACCTATAGCCAAGTACGAGATATGATGAAAGAGACGAAAAATAAGGAAAATATTCCTGTTATTTTCTCTGACTTCTCTAATATCAATAATGAGAACGTCTCTTGGTTCGCTGCACCTATCGTACAACAAGGCTACTTGCATAGTTTCGCTCTTTTTAAGCTACCAAATACAGGTTTATCTAAACTGTTAGATTATAAAGAAAACAACTCGACTAAAACTTACTTTGTTGGTGAGGATTCTTACTCTCGTATTAACAATAATGATACAAAGAAAAATTTATCGGAAAATATAATAGCCGCGCTTTCTGGGGAAAAGAGTGTTGGTAGTTTTACTGATAAAAAAGATCAAAAAGTATTGGCTGCGTTTACTCCTATCACTATTGATAACCATACTTGGGGGTTATCTATTGAGTTGCCTGAAAAAGAAGCATTTGCACGAATTCAACAATTAGAACAGATTTTTATTGTTGCTATGATTATCGCAATTGTCAGTGTTGTTATCGCTTCTCATTTCCTATCTAATTCGATTACCGCACCTCTTTTACGCCTTACTTGGGCAGCCGAGCGAGTTTCTGCAGGGGATCTAGACCAAGATATGATCAGCACTGATAGAAAAGATGAGATCGGTCGTCTGGCTGTCAGCTTTGCTCGAATGCAACGTTCAATTCGAGAAAAGATTCAACTAATTAAGGCACAGAACGAAGAGTTAGAAGCAAACCTTGCTCTTATTCAAAATAAGAATAAAGAACTGGAAGCTACAGACAAATTAAAGGATGAGTTTCTTGCAACCACATCTCACGAGTTAAGAACGCCGTTACATGGCATGGTTGGTATTGCTGAAGCGCTGTACACTGGTGCAAACGGGCCAATATCTGCATCGCATCGACATCAGTTAGAAATAATCATCAATAGTGGTCAAAGGTTAACTAATTTAGTTAACGACCTATTGGACTACCATAAAATGCGTCATGGTAACCTGGATATTAACCGCCATGTAGCAGATCTTTCTGCAGCAACCAGTCTAGTCCTTGAATTATCACAGCACTTACTTGGCAATAAACCTATTCGTATCATTAACCAAGTAGATAAATCATTACCTTCTGTATATGCCGATGAACAGCGCCTTGAGCAAGTTCTCTACAATTTAATTGGCAATGCCATTAAGTATACCTCAGAAGGTAAAATTGTAATTTCAGCTAGCGTTGTTGACCAATGTCTAAGAGTGCAAGTTGTCGATACTGGACATGGTATCCCCGCCGACGAATTAGAGCATATATTTGAGCCATTAATTCAAGCAGGGCATGACTCAAATCGTTACCGTCAAGGTTCCGGCCTCGGCTTATCAATTAGCCGTCAACTCATTGAACTCATGGGAGGATCTCTCTATGTAAGCAGTCAACCAATGGTTGGGGCTACTTTTAGCTTTACTATTCCTTTAGCAACAAAAGAGCAAAAACAGCATCACAAATTGCTTACTAAAGAAGACATTGCTCATTATCAAACACCTGAAAAGTTAGAATACAACCTGGACGAATTAACACAAGAGACCCCTGAAAATCCTAATGGCCCTTTACTTTTAGTTGCTGATGATGAACCGGTAAACCTTCAAGTATTAAGTAGCTTTTTAAAGCTTGAGGGCTATCGTGTTAAAACAGCAAATGACGGGCCTGAAACCTTACAGGTACTAAAAGAAGAAAAGCCAGAATTACTATTGCTAGATGTAATGATGCCGGGTATGAGTGGTTATGAGGTGTGTCAATCCCTAAGACAAGAATATAACCATTCACAACTACCAATCATCATGCTCACCGCACTAAATCAAACTCAAGATCGTGTGAGAGGATTTGAATCTGGTGCTAACGACTATTTAAGTAAACCCTTTAATAAACAAGAATTAGCCGCCAGAATTAAAGCACATATTCAGGCAAGTCAAACTGAAAGCTTTATTAATGAAAACAGCCGATTACTGCAAGAAATACGCCATAGAGAAAAGGTAGAAGCTAGTCTACTAGAAACACAATCTCATATTTTAGAGCAATTAAATCATGCTAATGAGGCTATTATTTGTGCTAAAAAAGATGGCAATATTCAGTATGTTAATCACGCAGCAGCTAAGCTGTTCCAAAGAACAGAAGAGCAACTAACTCGCTATTCTATCGATGAACTGATTGCCAAACGAAGCTTAATTGAAAGTAAGCAAAATCATAGAGGCAATATTGATGTTTATATTGATGGAGGAATAGAGCAAATTAATGCAGACCTTTTGCATTTACCAACAGAGTCTGGTTTATCATTGATGCTTATCGTAAGTCATAAACATGAAGCCAGTGAGCAGCGCATTCATGATTTAGAAAGCGCTGTTGAAGCACTTTCTGCTTTTGCGTTTGATGGAGATAAACAGAAATTAGATTCCCTATCTTTACTTAGTGGTGATATTGCTCAATTGGTCACAAAGGCTAATGAAAATAAAGATGATAAAGGCAGTATTATGCGTGAATTAATTGTCGATGGGATGACTTCAGGGTTACATTATTGGGAGGAGTCAACAGGGCAAACTAAATACACATTAGCCGAAGAAAGTGGATTATGGCGAGTATACCTTGATAGAAGCACATTACAGACTCGAACTCTTGATAAATATTTACGCGTTGAAACATTACCTAAAACACCAAGGTGGCGCACGGTAATAAGCACTTTAGAGTATATATTAACGCATTGTGAACAGCAAAATACCCAGCGAGAAAAGCTCGTTAGAATAAAGGACAAACTTCAAATACTTATTACATCACCCTAAATTCCCCTATTTTCACCTCAATAAAAACCTGCAATTATTTGTAGGTTTTTTTTATCATTACAAATTATCATGACAAAATAAGCTCGCCAAAATCTATTCCCAATACTTCTAAATTTACGTACTTCAGTACTCAACACTCTAGATTTAATCAGTTTGTCATAATTATGAGAAGCGACTCACAACAAATTCAATGTGATAATTTTAGCGGTAAAATTAACGTTCAAGATCACTAGTGACCCCTATCACTATCTACAAATTCAAGCAAAATA
>JAAGZR010000475.1 GCA_024206155.1 Aliivibrio sp. | reverse complement strand
GGTGGTGTTGATTCATCTTCGCATTTAAAAGGCTTAGCAATTGATGTAGCATGCGTAAGATCTCGTGACAGGTTTGAAATGCTTACAGCATTAATAGAAGTAGGGTTTAATCGTGTAGGCGTTGCTAGTACTTTTATACACGTAGACATCGACAAAGATAAATCACAAAACGTAATTTGGACATATTAATATGAAATCACCAGTTAACATAAAGGAAAAAGCTTACGAAAAGCAGAATAGAAAAATGCGGTCAGAGTATACATCTGAAACCGGTAAGAAATTAGGTAAAAGACTTACAAAAGGAACTAACAAGCGAAGAGTGTCGTTTGCTTGTAGATTTGCTGGTATGGCTGGAGCAATGAAAAATGCTAAGGGCGAACCAACTAAAAAAGCAATGGCACTAAAAAAGTGGGGTTTCGGTAGCGTAGAAGCAGCTAGAAACTTTTGTCAAAAAAATAAATCAAAAAAATCATGAGAAGTAGATCACCGTTTTATCAGGATAAATGTGCAGAAGCAAAAGCAAAGAAAAAAGCTGAGTACATGAAAAGAAAATCAAAAACATTAGTAAAAAGAGTTGATGGTAAAATGCAAAAATACGAAAAGCCTATTACTCCAGCTCAAAACTTAAAAGAGTTTAATGCAGAGATAAAGGAGTATGAATGCGTTAATGGGCAACTTAAAATAAAACAAGTAGAAAACGATTAAATTATGAGTTCACCATTTCAAAAATTATTTAGTGAGAAATCACCTTTAAATATAGATCCTGAAAAGAAAAAAGCATATCAAGATTCAATACAAAAGCTTCATAAGCCAAAGTATGATGCTTACGTTAATAAAATTAAAAAGGGTTACTATTCTGATGATACTGATGGAGCAGGTGAATTAACGTATATTCCGCCTAGCTCTGAGCCTATTATGGACTTAAAAAAGTATGCATATCTCAAGGAAATAGCCAAAGGTGGTACAGTGAAAAAAGATGGAGTGCCGGCTTCACAACTGGCTAGAATGTATGAATAAATAAATTATGGGAAAATTATTAGTAAAATTAGGATTATGGATGCAGGCTTGCTGGTGTAAGCTAATGTGCAAATGGAACTGGTTAGTTTCAAAATTAATTGTTAACGTAAAAGACTGCCCTGTAGCAGAGTGTGTCTGTAAAAAATAAGGAACAAAGATAACTGGGCGTACCATACCCAAAAGTTCCTGTAACCGAAGGGGATCTCAAACGAGGTCCCCTTCATTGTTTTTATCCGTCACAGACAATACAATCTTCTCTCATAGCTTGTTGTGCTATATCACCGCGTAGTACTGATTCGGTTCTAGTATAGTATAAGGTTTTAATACC
>JAAGZR010000474.1 GCA_024206155.1 Aliivibrio sp. | reverse complement strand
CTTGCCTAATTAACTCATTATAAACCCCCCCCCTATTCAATAAGCTTACTGGCAGATAGGAGTCACCATTTAGAACCCTATTTTTGGCATCTTCGAAGTCGCTATAGTTTTCAGGCGTCAATAGAAACTTCTGAATTTTATCAATCAGGCACTCTGGCGGTAAACTTGATGATTGAATTGTGAATAGTAACGCATGGTGATTAGATCGTGAGCGTCTCGTTAACCACACCTAACCAAGCTTCACATTCCAAGGTAGCATAGCTTCTATCGTCTTCTCATCTACATCGCCACTAAGTTGTTCAAGACAATGAGCTATGTAATCAAACGGTATTAATCCATTTGCTTTTGCTGTTTCTATTATCGAGTACAGCATTGCACTGGCTCTTGCACCATTCGCTGTATTTGAGAATAACCAATTTTTTCGACCTATAACGAATGGTTTAACCGCTCTTTCTGCGCGGTTATTGTCAATAGTAAGGTTGCCATCTTCAATATAACGGCTCAGTTTATGCCACTGATTTTGACAGTAGCCAATGGCTTTACCTAGTGCAGATTTTGTCACCACATTCGCTTTGGCTAACCATTGATAAAGCTTTGCTAACAATGGTTTAGATTTTTTCTGACGAAGTTGGTATTTCTCATCTACATTTTTATCTTTTAGGGAGGTTTCTATTCGATATAATTTTTGTATCATGCTCAATGCCATATCCGCTTTACCTGACTTCCCCTTGGGTTGAGCTGTTTTGGCTTCCATAAACTTTCGCCGTGCATGCGCCCAACAGCCAACTAACGTCGCCGAGGTTTTTTCATAACCCGCGTAGCCGTCTACTTGCAAGTAGCCAGTAAAACCTTGAAGATAATCGACCGCGCACTGTCCCGCTCTACCCCCTTGATAGTCATAAAGTACGATATTAGGAATGACGTTATCGGTTGGTGAGTCACTTCCTGTGCAGTAAAGCCACATATAGCTTTTTACTTTATCTTCATTAATGACTTTTAAGGTAGTTTCGTCCGCTTGAATTACATTTTGTTGTAATAATATCTTTTGTAATAAAGCATAAAGTGGCTCGAAGCGTGTCGCGCTTTTCATCATCCAGCTCGCCATGGTTTTACGACTCAATCTAATACCATATTGCTTAAACATACTTTCTTGACGATAAAGCGGTAGGGCATATTGGTATTTACTGGTGATGATTTGACTCAGCAATGTCGCTGTCGCAATGCCCTTGGGAATTGGACTCCTTGGTACGGGGGCTATTTGTATTTTGGTTGAAGTGCCTTCTTGCTCGCAGCTGCGACAACTGTACTTTAAGCGGATATGCTCAATGACTTTGACTTGTGCGGGGATAAATTCAAGTTTTTCGCTGCGCTCATCACCCATTTGATGTAAATCATTACCGCAGCACGTACAGCTTTTATCTTCTATGTCATGAATAACCGTTTCGCGTGGTAAATCTTTGGGTAGTTTGTCGCGGGCAGGCTTTTTTTTAACTGTTGTCGTGGTGATGGTTTCTTCTTCATCTTCAGACGCATCCAATTCTACTTCTGCCTCGTTAAACAAATCGCCTTGTGCTGGATGTGCTTCACTACTTGCACCAAAACGCTGTTGTTGGCCTATACGAAACAGCTCAATGAGCTGTAACTTTTCTTCGGTCAGGTTTTTTACTTGTGACTGTAGTGAGAGCACCATTTTCTGTAGTGCATCTGGATCAGTTGGTAAGTTTTTAACGTCATTTATCATACCGATTATTTTATCAAATAATCGTACTAACATAGTGGTTTTCTTAAGATTATTTGGTGATCAATAAATGCTACTTATGATCACAAGTTATAAGGCGACTGTCTCGTAACAAACAGCTTGGTGCCCAAGCACATCGAAACCATCGAACAGCCAATGTAACTGTTGTTCGGTTAAATTTAATGACTGTTCATTAAGCTTTTTAGGCCATTTGAACTTATCTT
>JAAGZR010000473.1 GCA_024206155.1 Aliivibrio sp. | reverse complement strand
TAATGGTCGCCATAGAAATCTCTTATTCTTATTTGTGCTGTAAGGAGTATTGGTTTGTTATGAAGTAACTTGTTTAATATAAGGGATTTTGTCTTTAAATAAAGCAATGTAATTAACATCGCGATAAGAAAAACAAAAAAAATCCTCAGAACGGCGATTCTGAGGATTTGATTTGAGATTAGTGAGTTTACTGTGTTTTAGATTTAAAGCTTAATTGATAACGGTAAGATTTATCGGTCAACTGATATTCCTTATGAACACTTGGGCTCCATGAGTCATCACCGCCAACGCCCATGTGCTTGTGATCGATGCGTAAATAGACTGTATCTTCTTCATACAAATCATTGGTGTGTTTGGCTTTTGTGAGTTGATCTAAACTGTATCGACTGACATTAAATTGATAGTCGCCCATGATTTCAATATCCCCTGCTTGCAACCACTTAGTATGGCAGCGTAACCCACTGTCTGTCGGGAAAATATACGGGGTATGCATAGTTTCCAGCGATTGAGTGTAGTGACCAAAACGGGCGGCGGCTAAACGGTCAGGGTAGTTTTCAAATGGACCTAATCCTTTCCAAGAAATGTTGGTATTATCATGTTTTAGTGGCAACTCAAGTTCTAGCCCAATACGTGGCATTGGTGGTAAGTGATCTGCCAATGTTACTGAAATATCAAGTGACATTTCACCATCATCACAGAAGGTATAATTCCAAACAGAGAGTGCTTGAATTTCATTATTGTGTTGGTATGCAAACGTCGAGCTAACCACGATAGAATCAGATGTGGTATTGGTGTGACATTTTACGCATTCTTGTTTCCAGCGACCGATACCTGCTTCTTCCCAACGACATACCCACGCATTTGGGTCCACGAAATCAACCTCACTTACACCAATGTCATTATCTAATGGTGCACGGAAGAAATTGTCTTTTGGTGAGGCTACAAACTGAGGTTCTCCATTGATTTTCCAGTCAGTTAGAAGGCCAGTCGTACGGTTCAATTGCCATTGGTGTACTTCGTCATGACTGGTGATAAATACGCTATGATCATCTTCAGTTAATAAAGGTGCAACAGCCGTATTCGTTGTAGGAAGCGTTAATCCCTTTAAGTTAGTTAAGGCAAATTGTTCTGTTGTTACAACATGGCCTGCAGATGCCCATGGAGTGTCGCTAGTTAAGACAACATCAACCGATAAATGATATTGAGTTTGTGGTTTAGCGATGAACGCTAGGTTAAGATTAATGGTTTCATTATCGTTCGCCTTTGTATTTAATACGTGCTCGCCCGTTAATACGGCAACGCCATTTTCTAATAAACACCATTGTAATATTTCATTGTCGGTAGTGCGGAAAAGGTGTTCATTATTAATTTGCAATGTGCATTGATTCGACGTTTGCTTGACTAATTTAATGTCGATCATACGTTGGCAATACTTCGCTTCTTCTAATGTAGGGTGTGGTGTTCTGTCTGGGAACATCAATCCATTAATGCAGAATTGACGATCATTAATGACATCACCAAAATCACCACCGTAAGCCCAGAAGTGTTGTCCATTTTCATCGTGTTGACTGATCCCTTGATCAACCCAGTCCCAAATGAAACCACCTTGAAGGCGAGGATATTCACGGAAGGCTTTCCAATAGTCATCAAAACTACCTAGGCTATTCCCCATCGCATGTGCGTATTCACATAAGATTAATGGACGTTGTTCGTTTGGTAATGAAACCCATTTTTTAATTGGCCACTTAGGAACGGCGTCATCTTCAATAGTGGTGTCTACGCGTGCGTACATTGGACAAATAATGTCAGTTGCCGTGCTATTTGCACCACCGCCTTCGTATTGCACTGGACGAGATGGATCAAATTGTTTTGACCAAGCGTACATTGCATTATGAGTGCTGCCATGGCCTGATTCATTACCTAGCGACCACAAAATAATAGAGGCATGGTTTTTATCACGTAACACCATTTGTGTGTAACGACTCATGTAGGCGTGTGCCCATTGAGGATCGGTTGATAAGCGGTTCATTGGGATCATGCCATGAGTTTCAATATTGGCTTCATCACACACATACAAACCGTATTGGTCGCACAGTTCATACCAACGAGGGTGGTTAGGGTAGTGCGCAGTACGCACGGCATTGAAGTTGTATTGTTTCATCAGACAGATATCGCGGATCATGTCTTCTTCTGTCATTACATGCCCAAGCTCTGGGTGATGTTCATGACGGTTAACACCACGGATCAATAAAGGCTGACCATTAAGCTTTAGCTGACTATCGCTAATTTCGACTTTACGAAAGCCAACACGATAGGCTTCACTTTCAATATGTTTTCCATTTTCATCTAATAATGAAACAACAAGACGGTATAGATTAGGGGTTTCAGAGGTCCACTTCTTTGGATCACGAACTGACAGTGTTTGGAAAATAACATTATCGTACGAGCCACGCTCATCAATGCGTCGGTTATGTGGCGAAGCAATGATAGCGTCAGTAATGGCACCGTTTTCATCAAAAAGCTGAGTTTGAATTTGTGATGTCACTGGAGCATTAATGGTCGTGACAATCGATAAGCTGCCATCACGATAACAGGCATCTAAATCAGGAGTAACAAACACATCTTCAATGCACTGTTTTGGTTTTGATAATAAAGTGACATCGCGGAATATTCCACTTAGCCACCACATATCCTGGTCTTCTAAATAGCTGCCGTCACTCCAACGGAACACCATTACCGATAAGGTATTGCTACCAACATGAAGGTGCTCTGTTAGGTCAAACTCTGTTGGCAAGCGGCTGTCTTGACTGTAACCAATCCACACACCGTTACACCACAAATGAAAAGCGGAATTGACGCCATCAAAAATAATGCGTTGTGTTTCAGTTAGTTTTTCTTCTGTTAGTGACAGCGTTGTACGGTAGCAACCTGTTGGGTTTTCTTTTGGAACATAAGGAGGATTGACATCAAATGGGTATTTTACATTGGCATAAATAGGTTTGTCATAGCCTTGAAGCTGCCAATTTGAAGGAACAGTGATGTCATCCCAGTTTGCATCATCAAAGTCAGGGTGAGTAAACTCGCCATTGACGGCTTCTGGTGCTGAAAATAAATGGAATTTCCATTGTCCGTTTAACGAAGTGCGTTGAGAACGCTGATTATCTTGTGCGTCAGCAAGAGAGCGAAAGCTGGCTAATGGACTGTGTGCTTTTAAGCAATGAATATTAACTGACTGTGGGTTTTCCCAATCGCGTCGTTGCAAAATGGCTGAAAATTCCATCGTGATATTCCTACGTACTGATTTAATGAGAGTGCGAAATAGATAAATAGAAAAGGAGAAACATTACCCTTCGCATTAATATGAGCGCAGTGTAAATATTTTATGGAAACGTTTCCATGATGTGCGCATCATTTTTAATTCATCTTCTTTTTTATCCTAACAATCGTGATGTTTCTCACGTTTATTATCTATATTAAAGTCTGATATCGAGTGAAAAATAAATAATTGTAAACGTTTCCATAATTTGCGGTGATTCACAGAAAGATTTATTTCTTCCTTTATCATAGAGCGTAATAAAAACAGTTTATGGTTCATCTCATGACACAAAATAAAATCATTGTACTAACGGGCACGAATAGCCAAGCGATTATTGAAGTTGGCGAATTTGCAGAGATCCTTCATTGGGGAAAACCAGTGAAGGGAGAGGTCGCTTCGTTTTGTTTTTCACTTCAGCGTCCTGTGCCTTATGGTCGTTTGGATAATGATGTGGCAATGACACTAGCGCCAGAGTTAGGTCGCGGCGTATTTAGCAGCCCATGTCTTGAAGGGCATCGAAATGGTGCTGATTGGGCGCCTGTATTTGTGATTACAGAGATAGAATCAAGTACACATACCCTAACGCTTACTAGTGAAGACACGCTAGCAGGGTTAAGAATGATTACTGAATTGAGTTTAGATAAACAAGATGTCATGAAAACTCGCCATTCATTAGTTAACTTAAAATCAACACCTTATCAAGTAAATCGATTAGCAAATACCTTACCTCTACCATCTCGTGCTGCAGAGTTAATGACGTATTACGGACGCTGGGTGCATGAATTTCAAACGGTGCGCCAGCCATTACAACAAGGTGGTTATCAACAAGAAAACCGTCGCGGACGTACGTCTCACGAGCATTATCCTGCATTAGTTGCTGGCACTCGTCACTTTGATGAAATGCAAGGCGATGTGTATGGATTCCATTTTGCATGGAGTGGTAATCACCGTTTACGTGTTGATGTAAAAGCGGATGGTCGTCGTTATATGCAGGCCGAAGCCATTTATCTTCCGGGTGAAATTAGCTTGCAACAAGGTGAGGAATTAACAACACCGTGGTTGTATGCGAGTTACAGTGACCAAGGATTGAATGGCATGAGTCATCAATTTCACTCCCATGTCAGAGAATCAATTCTTGATAAGCAGATAATAAATACAGCTCGACCAATTCACCTTAATACGTGGGAAGGGATCTATTTTGAGCATGATCCTGACTACATTATGGAAATGGCAACGCAATCGGCTCAAATGGGAGTAGAGCGTTTTATTATTGATGACGGTTGGTTCAAAGGGCGAAATGGCGATAAAGCCGCATTAGGTGATTGGTTTTTAGATGCAGATAAATACCCGAATGGCTTAACACCAATTATTGATCATGTGCGCGAATTAGGCATGGAGTTTGGTCTCTGGTTTGAACCTGAAATGATTAATAAGGATTCTGATTTATATCGTCAACACCCTGACTGGTTGTTGGCGGTTGAAGGCTATGAGCAACCAACAGGACGTAACCAATACGTTATTAACCTGCAAAATGATGACGCGTTTAACTATCTCTATGAGCGATTAGATCATTTCTTAACCCAATATGCCATTGATTATATTAAATGGGATATGAACCGTGAGGTGGTTCAGCCTGCTCATAATGGTCATGCAGCAGGGCATCAACAAGTGGTGCGTTACTACCAATTGGTCGATAAGATCCGTGTGGCGCATCCAAAGGTTGATATTGAATCGTGTGCGGCAGGTGGTGGGCGTATTGATTTTGAAGTGTTAAAGCGCACACATCGTTTCTGGCCATCAGATAATAATGACGCATTAGAGCGACAAACGATTCAGCGAGGTATGAGTTATTTCTTCCCTCCTGAAGTAATGGGAAGTCATATTGGGTCAAGCCATTGCCATAGCACTCGTCGCCGCCATAGCATTGAATTTAGAGGGTTAACGGCGATATTTGGACATATGGGTATTGAGCTTGATCCGGTCAAAGAATCACAAGAAGAAAAACAAGGGTTTGAGCGCTACATTCAATTGCATAAAACATTACGCCCATTGTTGCATACTGGACGAACTTGGCGAATCCCCTCTGATGATGAGGCACATCAAATTCATGCTGTTGTGGCAAATGATCAATCCGAAGCGGTGGTTATGCTGGCGCAATTGTCAATGCCAACCAACTCGTTAAGTGGGCATTTACGTATTCCTGGTTTAGATCGTACAGCTGTATACCGGGTGAGTATTCTAGATAAACCGTCTAATTATAATGAGATTGTGAATTATCAGCCATTTTGGACTGAAGGTGATTGCAAGTTGTCTGGGGAGTGGTGTGAAGACGTAGGACTAACGATGCCGATTTTAGATCCAGAAAGTGCAATATTAATAAAACTAGAAAAATTGTAAACGATAACAATAAAATAGAATAACCCAGAAGCCTTCTTATTTGTATAGAATATAAACACATACAAGTAAGAAGGCTTTTTTTGTTTTAAAACAATAATTTATAACTAAATATCGTCGAGATCTCATTTTTGTAATATTGCTGTAAACGTTTCCATAAAGTGGTTTTTGGTCACGGAATAATAGTTACGGAGTGGGTAGCATGGCATCTTCAATTAAGTAGGAATGAATCTCTAGTTAAAAAGAGAACTTCCACCATCGGAAAGGAATATATGATGTCTGAAAAAATTACTCTACAAACTAAACTTTCTTACGGCCTTGGTGCATTGGGTAAAGATTTTGCCTGTGCGCCAATTTATATATTTTTAATGTTTTATTTTACCGACGTGGCAGGTTTGTCTGCCGCGTTTGTGGGAACGATCTTTTTAGCAGCGCGTATTATTGATGCTATTACTGATCCGATGATGGGCGTTATTGTTGATAATACCCGTTCTAAATTTGGTAAGTTTCGCCCTTGGATTGTGATTGGCACGCTCTTAAATGCAATCGTACTTGTCGGTCTTTTTAGTACTCACATGTTTGAAGGCACTACGTTATACATTTATGCCGCCGCCGCTTATATCCTGTGGGGGTTAACTTACACCATTATGGATATTCCTTATTGGTCAATGATCCCTGCATTATCAAGTTCTCGTCAAGAGCGTGAAAAGTTAGTCGTGTGGCCACGCTTGTTTGCAAGCCTTGCATGGTTTATTACCGGCACTTATGGCCTACATATTGTGGGTGAGTTAGGCAAAGGCAACCAAGGTGATGGTTTCTTTAATGTTGCGATGTTAATTGCGGTTTTATTTGTATTAAGTGCCTTCTTAATTGCTCGTAATGTAAAAGAACCAGTTCGAGAAACAAGCGTTAAAGCAGATAAATTTAGCTTTAAAGATGTACTGATTATCATTGGCAAAAATGATCAATTAAAAGCGTTGATTGGTACGGTATTATCTTTTCAAATTGCGAATTTATTAGTCGGCGGTTTTGCTATTTACTACTTCACTTACGCGTTGGGTAATCCTGAACTATTTCCGATTTATATGATGGTTGCAGGCATTGCTGAAGTGGCTGGTGTCTTTTTATTCCCACGTTTAGCGACACTTTTCCCGCGTAAATACTTATGGTTAATGGCGTGTGGTTTCCCTGTAGTGTCTTGTGTGCTTCTAATTGTTATGGGTATTGTTTCTCCTGGTAATGCTTTATTAATTGGTTGTGCTGGTGCAGCAATTAAGTTTGGGGTGGGTATTGCAAATGCTTTGCAAACCGTAATGCTAGCGGATGTGGTTGATTATGGTGAATATAAAACCGGTCGCCGCAGTGAGAGTGTTATTTTCTCAGTTCAAACGATGCTTGTGAAATTTGCAGGTGCAGCAGGTGGCTTTATCGTTGGTATGGGGCTATCGATTGTAGGTTACATTCCAAACGTAGCGCAATCAGCAGAAACTATCATGGGGCTTCACTTTATGATGGCTGGCGTTCCGGCGATACTTATGACAGTGAGTGGCTTGGTGTATCAGCGTTATTATCGTTTACATGATGGCTTTAATCCTGAATTAATTGAGAGTGAAGATACAGTGAAGACTACTACTCAACAATCCGTTGCAGCTTAATCATTAAGTAATCTAAAAATTAAAGAAGGTCGCTACTGTCAAAGGTGCGGCCTTTTTTGTTATTAGAAGAGTGTGTAAATAGCGTATGATTTAATTTAGTGTAAACGTTTACATTTATTTGAAAGTGATCACGATATTATTTTAAATCCACTGGTAAACTTTATTAAAATCTAGCAGGAAGTGTTAATCATGAAAGTATTAGTAACAGGCGGAATGGGCTACATAGGCAGCCACACATGTATTCAAATGATTGAAGCAGGTATTGAACCTATCATTTTGGATAACTTGGGAAACAGCAAAATCGCAGTGCTTGATCGTATTGAAGCGTTAACTCAAGTTCGTCCTGTTTTTTATCAGGGAGACATTCGTGATGAAGCCTTTTTAGATGGTATTTTTGCTGAACACACTATTTCATCGGTTATTCACTTTGCGGGATTAAAAGCCGTCGGTGAGTCTGTTGCTAAACCTCTAGAGTATTACGACAACAACGTTAACGGCTCATTGGTGTTGGCTCGTTCAATGCGAAAAGCTAACGTAAAAAGTATTGTATTTAGCTCATCAGCAACGGTTTATGGCGACCCTGCAATAGTACCTATTACTGAAAACTCGCCAACAGGGGCAACAACCAATCCTTATGGTCGCAGTAAATACATGGTTGAAGAGTGTTTCTCTGATTTGTTTGATGCAGAGAACGATTGGAGCATTACCTTACTTCGTTATTTCAACCCAGTCGGTGCGCATCCATCAGGCACTATGGGGGAAGATCCTCAAGGCATTCCAAATAATCTAATGCCATTTATCGCACAAGTTGCTGTTGGCCGTCGTGAATCACTGTCTGTATTTGGTAATGATTATCCAACCCCAGATGGCACAGGCGTTCGTGATTACATTCATGTGATGGACTTAGCGGATGGACACATCGCCGCATTAAAAGCAGTAGGTGAAAAATCAGGCCTTCATATTTATAACTTAGGCACGGGCAAGGGTTCTAGCGTACTAGAAATGGTTGAGGCGTTTGCACAAGCATCAGGCAAACCAGTCCCTTATACGTTGTGCCCTCGTCGTGCGGGTGACATTGCAGAATGTTGGGCAAGCACGGAAAAAGCAGAAGAAGAATTAGGCTGGAAAGCGACTCGCAATGTAATGGAAATGAGTGCTGATACATGGCGTTGGCAGTCGAATAATCCAAAGGGTTATTAAGTGCTAAAAGATTAAGAATTCAGATCAGTCGCAAGCTCCTTGGCAGAGTTCAGAGAAGAGCATGATTAGAACGACAAATACAAGTATCTGGGTTCATGTGTATTTTATTGAAAAGAATTGAGTATAAAAATTATGTCAAATGTTGAGTTTAACCCAGTAGATCATCCGCATCGTCGTTATAACCCATTAACGGGTCAGTGGATTTTAGTCTCGCCACATCGTGCTAAACGTCCGTGGAGTGGTCAAGATGAAAAACCATCAACGGCTGAATTACCACAATACGACAAAGGCTGTTTCTTATGCCCAACTAATGATCGTATCTCAGGTGATACAAATCCTGATTATAAAGGGACTTACGTATTCAGTAATGACTTTGCCGCACTAATGACGGATTCACCAGAAGCGCCACAATCAACAAATCCGTTATTTAAAACACAAGGGGTTCGTGGGTTAAGTCGTGTTATCTGCTTCTCGCCAGATCACAGCAAAACCTTACCTGAGCTGCCAGTCGGTCAAATTCGTAATGTGATTGATACATGGAATGATCAAATTGAAGAACTAGGTAAAGAATACGTGTGGGTACAAGCGTTTGAAAACAAAGGCGAGACAATGGGGTGTTCTCAACCGCATCCGCATGGCCAAATTTGGGCAAACAGCTTCTTACCTAATGAGATTGAACGTAAAGAAAAACACTTAAAAGAATATTACCAAGAACACGGCTCAAATCTGTTGGTTGATTATGTTGAATCAGAATTAAAAGATGGCGAGCGTACGGTCGTAGAAACAGAGCATTGGATTGCAGTCGTCCCTTATTGGGCTGCATGGCCATTTGAAACCATGCTATTACCAAAGACACATATTCGTCGTATGAGTGAACTAACAGACGAACAACGTGATGATTTGGCGTTAGCAATCAAAAAGCTAACTAGCCGTTACGACAACTTATTCCAGTGCTCATTCCCATACTCAATGGGCTGGCATTACGCGCCTTTCTTTGAAGAGGGCACAGATGTTGATCATTGGCAATTACACGCATTATTTTATCCGCCACTGCTTCGTTCTGCATCGGTTCGTAAGTTTATGGTGGGCTACGAAATGTTAGCGGAAAGCCAACGAGATTTGACCGCCGAGCAAGCCGCGCAAAAACTGCGTGATGTGAGTGATGTGCATTATAAAGATCTTTAAAAGAGCAGATCGCTCCGCTTGAAGATCGCTTCGCTTAAAGAGTTCAGAAGTGCTTGTGGTGATATAGCACTCACAAAGAATGATTCTGAACTCTGCAAGGGAGCTTGCGACCGATCTGAATTCTAATTAATAAAAATATTGAAGACATCTTTGAAATAACAAAGATAACAACTCTAAAATTTGGAAATAGCCATGACAAACTTAATTAAAAACGTAAAAGACGCATTCAACTCAGTACTTTCTTACGCTCCAACACACATTGTTCAAGCGCCGGGTCGTGTGAACTTAATTGGTGAACATACCGACTATAACGACGGCTTCGTATTACCTTGTGCGATTAATTACCAAACCGTAGTGGCAGCAGCTAAGCGTGACGATAACATTGTTCGTGTCGTATCGGTAGATTATGGCAATGAGACTGATGAGTTTGATATCACTCAAGAGATCACATTTCAAGAAAACAAAATGTGGGCAAACTACATTCGTGGCGTAGTGAAATGCTTAATTGGTCGTGGTTTTGAATTCAAAGGGGCAGATATTTCCGTTTCGGGTAACGTGCCTCAAGGCGCTGGTTTAAGTTCATCAGCAGCACTTGAAGTGGTTATTGGTCAAACGTTTAAAGAGTTATACAACCTAAACATCAGCCAAGCAGAAATCGCGCTAAACGGCCAACAAGCAGAGAACGAATTTGTCGGCTGTAATTGCGGCATTATGGATCAAATGATCTCAGCAGAAGGTAATGAAAACCACGCAATGTTACTTGATTGTCGTTCATTAGAAACAACAGCAGTATCAATGCCTGAAGACATGTCAGTAGTTATCATCAACTCAAACAAAAAACGTGGTTTGGTTGATTCAGAATACAACACTCGCCGTGAGCAATGTGAAGAAGCCGCACGCATCTTTGGTGTGAAAGCACTGCGTGATGTAAGCATTGAAGAGTTCAACGCAAAAGCCCATGAATTGGATGAAATGGTGGCAAAACGTGCGCGTCACGTGATTACAGAAAATGATCGTACCGAAGAAGCCGCAAAAGTGTTAGCGTCAGGGGATATGAAACGCATGGCTACTCTTATGGCCGAATCTCATGCTTCAATGCGTGATGATTTTGAAATCACAGTAAAAGAAGTTGATACCCTCGTTGATATCGTTAAAAACGTGATTGGCACAGAAGGCGGCGTTCGTATGACTGGCGGTGGTTTTGGTGGCTGTATCGTAGCTTTAGTTCCGCCAGTATTGGTTGATGAAGTTAAAGCGGCGGTTGAAGAACTGTATGAAACGGCAACAGGCCTAAAAGAATCAATTTATGTGTGCCAAGCAAAAAATGGTGCAGGTTTAGTAGAAGTGCTGTAAGGAATACACATGACAGAACAATCAACATTGTTCGAAACCATGACACAGGAGGCGGCCAGCGATGGTCGCCTTGCTCAGTTATTCGAACTTAAAAATGAAAATGGAATGCGTGCCGTATTTATGGATATTGGTGCGACGTGGTTAAGTTGCAAAGTACCAGTAAAGGGCAAGCTACGTGAAATATTGCTCGGCCAATCGACAATGGCTGACTTTGAGAAGCAGCAAAGCTATATGGGCGTCACGGTTGGTCGATACGCCAATCGAATTGCCAATGGTCAATTTAAGATTGATGGCACCAAATACCAAGTGGATACCAATCAAGCTGGCAATACCTTACACGGTGGTTCAGAAGGGTTTGATAAGCGACGTTGGTCAGTCGTAAAAGAAACGACAAACAGCGTTGAATTTAGCTTAACATCACCTGATGGCGACCAAGGTTTT
>JAAGZR010000472.1 GCA_024206155.1 Aliivibrio sp. | reverse complement strand
GATGTGGTTGCATTAGCCCAATTTGGCGTAGATTACGCGGTTGCCTCTCTGGGTACCGCGACTACTGGCGATCACATGCAGCTTCTTTTCCGTCAAACTAGCACCGTGGTGTGTTGTTATGATGGTGATAGAGCGGGCCGAGAAGCAGCATGGCGAGCAATGGAACAAGCATTGCCATATCTAAATGATGGTCGTCAGCTTAAATTTATGTTCCTGCCGGATGGCGAAGATCCCGATACTTATATTCGCCAACACGGAAAAGCCGCTTTTGAACAAGAAATAGCCAGCGCTGAATCTTTAATTGAATTCATGTTTAGAACCTTAGTCGATCAAGTTGATACTGGCAGTCGAGAAGGAAAAGCCAAGCTAACCACACTTGCGGTTCCTCTTATTGATAAAGTGCCAGGCGGCACCTTACGCCTCTATTTACGTGAGCAACTTGGCAAAACGCTTGGAATTATGGATGAAAGTCAATTACAGCAACTAATATCTAAACAGGGTGCGCCTGAAACAAAACGACTCGCGCAACCAGAGATAAAACGCACACCAATGCGTGAGGTAATAACTCTCTTACTACAAAATCCAAATTTAACTCAATTGGTGCCAGATTTAGACAGTGTAAAAGAAATACCACTTCCAGGATTAAGTTTATTTCTTCAATTACTTGAAAACTGTCGACATAATCCCCATATAACTACAGGCCAATTATTAGAATATTGGCGTGGTGATAATAATGAGAAATTATTATCACGCTTGGCAGCTTGGGAACTCCCAATAGACCAAGATAACATACAAGATTTATTTATAGATTCATTGGACAAAGTATTGGCCCAGTGCATCGAAAAGCAAGTGGAAGCTTTACAGACTAAAGAAAGAAGCGTCGGCTTATCAGTCGAAGAAAAACGAGAGTTAGCTGAGTTAGTTATTAACCGTCTCGTCTAAATACCTCTAGTTCTGTTTAAGCCATACACCAAGATTATGGTGTGATAAATGATTACTCAGTAGTCATAAATAGATACATTTGCTATTATTAATGGTTTGCATTTCGCATACTAATTCCTTCACACAGACCAGAAGTAGGATACCGTCTATGGATCAAAATCCGCAGTCACAGCTAAAATTACTTGTAATCAAAGGCAAGGAACAAGGCTATCTGACCTACGCAGAAGTTAACGATCACCTACCAGAAGAAATTGTAGATT
>JAAGZR010000471.1 GCA_024206155.1 Aliivibrio sp. | reverse complement strand
TCAATTGAGTGACCACGCAGTTTGATGTCTTCTTGAGTAAACGAAAGAGGTTGGCCTGCGGCAATACGCAGTTGCTCTTTGATTAAGTCGATACCCGTTACCATTTCAGTAATTGTGTGCTCAACTTGAATACGTGTGTTCATTTCAATGAAGTAGAACTCACCGTTTTCGTATAAGAATTCAAATGTACCCGCACCGCGGTAAGCAATATCGATACATGCACGTGTACAACGCTCACCAATGTATTTACGCATTTCTTCGGTAATACCCGGAGCTGGTGCTTCTTCAACTACTTTCTGGTGACGACGCTGCATAGAACAGTCACGCTCACCAAGGTGAATCGCATTACCTTGGCCATCAGCAATTACTTGAACTTCGATGTGGCGAGGGTTTTCAAGGAATTTTTCCATGTAAACCGTACCGTCACCAAAACAGGCTGTTGCTTCAGCACGAGTCATTGCGATTGCTTCGATTAGATCTTTTTCTGCACGAACAACACGCATACCACGGCCACCGCCACCACTAGAGGCTTTGATTATTACAGGGTAGCCAATGCGTTTTGCAAATGATTTGTTTTTCGCTTCGTCATTATCTAGCGGGCCATCAGAACCAGGTACACAAGGAACGCCAGCTTTTTTCATTGATGTAATCGCAGATACTTTATCACCCATCATGCGAATAGTTTCCGCTTTAGGACCAACAAAGATAAAGCCAGAACGCTCAACTTGCTCTGCGAAGTCAGCATTTTCAGCTAAGAAGCCGTAACCTGGGTGAACAGCAACAGCGCCTGTTACTTCTGCCGCACTAATAATGCGAGGAATGTTTAAGTAGCTGTCAGCACTGCGTGCAGGACCAATACAAATTGTTTCATCTGCAAGCAATACGTGCTTTAAATCACGGTCAGCAGTAGAGTGAACTGCAACCGTTTTAATGCCAAGCTCTTTACATGCTCGCAAGATACGTAGTGCAATTTCACCACGGTTTGCGATAACTAATTTATCTAACATAGTGACCTCTATTATGCGATCACAACAAGTGGTTGATCAAATTCAACCGGGTTACCGTCTTCAACTAAAATAGCAGTAACAGTACCAGACTTGTCCGCTTCAATTTGGTTCATCATTTTCATCGCTTCAATGATACAAAGTGTATCGCCAGCAGCAACTTGCTGACCAACTTTAACAAATGGTTTTGCGTCTGGGCTTGAAGCGCCGTAGAACGTACCAACCATTGGAGAACAAACTTTGTGACCAGTAACTTCTGCTGGAGTTTCAGCGATAGGTGCTGTAGCAACAGGAACTGCTTCTGCAACAGGAGCAGCTACAGGTGCCGCAGCTTGTTGCACTGGTGCTAGTTGTGCTTGAGGCGCTACAGCACGACTGATGCGTACTGATTCTTCACCTTCAGAAATTTCAAGTTCTGCAATGCCAGATTCTTCAACTAGTTCAATCAGTTTTTTAATTTTGCGGATATCCATTGTGTAATCTCTTCTGTTTATATTCAGTGATCAATTTGAACGCAGACGTTTTGCTGCTGCATTCAAAGCAAATTCGTAGCCATCAGCACCTAACCCACAAATCACACCTACCGCTTTATCTGAAAGATAAGAATGGTGGCGAAAAGGTTCGCGTGCATGGACATTTGATAAATGTACTTCAATAAAAGGAATATCAACCCCAAGAAGTGCATCGCGTAAAGCGACACTAGTATGCGTAAACGCTGCTGGGTTGATGATAATGAAATCAATACGTTGATAAGCATTATGGATTGCTTCTATCAGCTCATATTCACGATTAGATTGTAAATGTTCGAGTTCTATACCAAAAGCATCGGCTTGAATGCTCAAAGCATTAACAATCTGTTCTAAGTTTTGGCTGCCATAATGAGCAGGTTCACGCAGGCCTAATAGATTTAGATTTGGGCCATTGAGAACTAAAATTCGCGATTGAGTCGACATTGTGATGCTAAATCCCTTGTTCTTACGATTGAAGTAAAAAAAGCATAATTTATATATTCGATTTGATGAGTTTTTACAAATATTACGCTACTAATGCTCATAAAAAACAATTATAGACAATATCACAGCAAATCGCAGCAAAATACTGGTCTTATCAGCTCTAAGCGCTCACTTTATACGAAGATAATAAAACATATTTTGACTAACATATGATAATAAGAAGTAAAGAGGGCCGTTAAGTTCCGTTATTTTACTTGTTAGTTAACAAATACTTTCAACTTTGTTGAACAATTATACAGTTTTTTATTTTGCTTACTTAATCAGCAGGAGGTAAAGAAATAACATATCTGTAAATTTGAGCAGGGCGTCACATGAAATAAGCCACCATTGCGAACAATAGTGGCTCATTGAGATAAAAATTAGATTTTATTGAATGTATTTAGGCAATTTTTCTTTGCTCTTCAATCAGTTTATCAACCACGCTTGGGTCAGCAAGGGTTGAAGTATCTCCAAGGTTGGAAGTATCTCCGGTTGCTATTTTTCGCAGAATACGACGCATAATCTTCCCTGAACGAGTCTTAGGTAATGAATCTGTCCAATGGAGAAAATCTGGCGTTGCTATCGGGCCAATTTCTTTTCTTACCCAATCTTTCACTTCTTTATGCAGTTCAGCACTTGGAATCTCACCTGAATTTAGAGTTATGTAGGCATAAATCGCTTGGCCTTTAATATCATGTGGTACGCCAACAATGGCCGCTTCTGCTATTTTATCAAACGCCACTAATGCGGATTCTACTTCGGCGGTTCCCATTCGATGGCCCGAAACATTTAATACGTCATCAACACGGCCAGTGATCCAGTAGTAACCATCTTCATCACGTCGTGCGCCATCACTGGTAAAATACATGCCTTTAAAGGTAGAAAAGTAAGTTTGTTCAAAGCGGTCATGATCACCATAAATGGTACGCATCTGCCCAGGCCATGAATCAGTAATAACCAGGTTGCCATCGGTCGCACCATCAAGGATATTTCCCATGTTATCGACTAAAGCAGGTTGTACACCAAAAAATGGACGAGTTGCTGAACCTGGTTTTAATGCGGTTGCTCCTGGTAGTGGTGAGATTAAAATACCACCGGTTTCTGTTTGCCACCACGTATCAACGATAGGACAACGAGCATCACCAATCGTGTTGTAATACCACTCCCATGCCTCAGGGTTTATTGGCTCACCAACCGAACCCATTACACGTAATGAGTTTCGCGACGTTCCTTCTACTGCATCATTGCCCTGCGCCATCAATGCTCGAATTGCTGTTGGGGCAGTATAGAGAATATTTACGTTATGCTTATCGACCACTTCACTCATGCGGCTAGTGCTTGGGTAATTAGGTACACCTTCAAATAAAATCGTTTTAGCACCATTCGCAAGAGGACCATAAATTAAATAAGTATGACCGGTGATCCAGCCAACATCCGCAGTACACCAGAAAACTTCGCCTTCTTGATAATCAAAAATATATTTAAAGGTCATGGCAGCATAAACAAGGTAGCCACCTGTGGTATGTAGTACGCCTTTAGGTTTACCTGTAGAGCCAGAAGTATAAAGAATAAATAGAGGATCTTCGGCATTCATTGCTTCAGGTTCGCAGTGTGCAGAAGCGACAGCCGTTGCTTCGTGCCACCATACATCACGGCCTTCACACCATTCAATGTCATTACCTGTACGTTGGAATACAACGACTTTTTCAATTGTGGTTACTTCTGGGTTATTCAATGCATCATCGACATTCTTTTTCAGCGGAACAGTACGACCCCCACGAACACCTTCATCAGCGGTAATAACCACTTTTGCATCGGAATCTACAATTCGTCCAGCCAGTGCTTCTGGTGAAAAGCCCCCAAATACTACAGTGTGAACCGCACCGATACGGGTACAAGCCAGCATAGCAACAGCAGCTTCAGCCACCATTGGCATATAAATACAAACTACATCGCCTTTACGAACGCCTTGGCTTTTTAGCGCATTTGAAAATTTACCTACTTGTTCGTGAAGTTCGTTGAAGGTAATTGAGGCGTCGTCTTGAGGATCATCACCTTCCCAAATAATCGCGACTTCATCACCACGAGTGGCCAAGTGACGGTCAATACAGTTTACCGAGACATTTAATTCGCCATCTTCAAACCATTTAATATCGACATGACCTGTATCAAAAGAGGTGTTTTTCACTTTTGTATAAGGAGTCATCCAATCAAGGATCTGTCCATGCTCACGCCAAAAACCTTCAGGGTTAATAACGGACTGCTGGTACATTTCACGATATTTTTCATCATCTGCGTGGGCACTGTTAGCGATGTCTTGATTAACTGGGTATACGTGAATGTCACTCATGTTGATTCTCCTTGTGAATACAGCAAATATCCAATTTATGACTGGATTTCATTGCAGCACCATCATTGGCTCTGCTTTTATATTGGTCGGGTGATATTACTTTCGGTTAGAAATTGGTTTTCAACAATTAGACTTTAGTCAGAGAAAGAAAGGTTTACTGAATTTTCAGAGTGACGAGTATTAGTTTTTGAGACGCAGATCAGTAACTGTGTATCAGTTATTGTTACGACCTGGCCTTTTTTGTAGGCAGATCTGGAAACTCCCCATGAGTTAAGCGTACATAAATTAATGCGGCGGCAGTAGCATCTTCTAATGCATCATGGCGTTTGACCTGCGGTAAGTCTAAATGTCTAGAAATAGCGTCAATGCTTAGGTCGTAATAAGCGTTTGGTAGTAATCGTTCTAATTTATGATGATAGAGGTGACATACTTCAACTAATGAATTAGGTAAAGGATGATTGAACTGACGTAAACAGGCTCGGTCTAAAATCTTTTTGTCATAGTGAATGTGGTACCCCACAATTGGTCGACAACCAATAAAGTGAATCAGTTGATTAAGTGCCTCTTTTTCTGATAATCCACTGGAGAGATCGTGATGTCGCAGTTGATGAATTTTAATCGAATCAGAGTTTAAACTTTGTGGTGGTGCTAGTTTTAAGTGAATGGTTTGGCTGGTTAATACTCGATTATTTTTAATTTTAATGGCCGCAATAGAAACTAGCTCAGCGTGGTTAGGATCAAGGCTGGTGGTTTCGCAATCAATCGAGACTAATTCATCACCAGAGTAGGATGAAAATAAAGAATAATGAGGGTGGTCTTTTAATTTATATCGCCACCATAATCGCTGTAGGGCATTCATCGTTTAATCCCTTATTTGATAATGGTAGCCAAGCCATTCTTTAAATTTTTTCACTACGTGTAAGCTATGGCGAAGTAAATCTTTTTCCGTTCTATCGAGCTGTTGAATGTATATGTAATTAGACTCTCTATTTTGGCTGTTTTTTAACTGATGACGAAGTCGGCATTTAAAAAATAATTTTAATGCTTCGGTTAAGTTATCTGCGGTTGAGTGCTCTAAAACTTTGCGTGAGTTTAATTCTTCAATACGTTGAAAGGTATTGGTTTTTTCGATTCCTTGTTCCAAAGAGAGAGCGCGAATACCATGAACAATGGGAAAAATACCTCCTTGTTTAATATCGATACCTTCTTTTATATTTTTGACGTTGCCAAACAGAGTTAACGGCACCGTAAATTGCAGTGCTGGGCGAGTAAAAATGCTTAAGACAAGTTCGTTATCTTTTAACTGATGCCTTATACTCTGCTTTAATGGCGTCAGTAAATTTCGATTACCAGCAATGGCTTGAGCATCAGAAAATATGGCTAAGTCCATCATATTCTCACCATTGTGCTCTGTGCACATTCGCTCAATATAATGCTGCCACTCTTGCTCTGTTTTGACCCAGTGAGGATTACTGACCATGACATTTCCTTTGCATAAAGGGTAACCAAGCTGCAATAACGTCTGTGTAAATTGGGTCATTAATTCATTAAGTTGGTGCCATTTCAAGCCATTCTTAATGATTAAGGCGTTATCTTGATCCGTTTTTAAGATCTGCTCACCACGCCCTTCTGAGCCCATAACGATCAAACAACAATGGCCATGAAGACCTTTAGGGATGGTTAAACTAAATGCTTTTTCAATGATCTGTTCATTAACCGTAGAAATTAATTCCATGATAAATCGCATCCTAATACCGTTATTTAATAAGGTATTAATAAGTTGAGTTTGGCTATTAGCGGCAATGGCAAGCTCTTCAATACTTTTAGCTCTGGCGATACGAAGTGTTAAGACGTGAGAGTGAGTTGAGAAAAGACTTAATACCTGAGTCATATCGAGCATACCAACCAATTGCTTATTATCTAATATCGCCACTCTTTTT
>JAAGZR010000056.1 GCA_024206155.1 Aliivibrio sp. | reverse complement strand
AAGGTTATGAAGTAGTTGGTATAACCAGACGAGTTAGTGTCCCCACGCTAATTAGAATTACTCATATCTTGCCCAAAATAAAAATAATCGAAGGAGACATTACAGATGCCTTTAGTGTCAGTAATGTAATCAAAGAAGAAGAGCCTGACGAGATTTACAATCTTGCTGCGCAATCTCATGTTGGAACGAGTTTTAAGCAACCAAGCTTGACTTGGGATGTTACTGCTGGTGGAGTGTTGAATATTCTAGAGGCGATAAGATATTCGGGCAGAAAAGACGACATTAAGTTTTATCAGGCCAGTTCTAGCGAAATGTTTGGCAAGAATTATAATCTGCGAGAAGGTTTTGCAGAGATGATTAAGTACCAAGACGAGAAAACACCATTTGCTCCCCAGAGTCCATATGCCATAGCTAAATTGGCGGCTCATCACCTTGTGCGCAATTATCGTGACAGTTATGGTATTTTTGCTTGTAGTGGCATTTTGTTCAACCATGAGAGCGAAAGGCGGGGCGAAAAGTTTGTGACCCGAAAGATCACCAAGTGGATTGGTGAGTTTGTCAAATGGAACAATCCAACAAACGAGACGGGGGCGATTATAAATATCCCCCAGCAAGACGATGAGAATATGCTTTATAACTCCCTTATGGACGGAGAGGGTTTTCCCAAGCTTCGTCTAGGCAATCTGGATGCAAAAAGAGATTGGGGCCATGCAGAGGACTATGTGCGGGGCATGTGGGAAATGGTGCAGCACGAAACGCCAAACGATTATGTTGTGGCTACGGGCGAGACTTATTCCGTCAGACAGTTTCTAGATATAGCTTTTAAACACATAGGAATTGAAGATTGGCAAGATCTTGTGGTTATTGATCCAGAATTTTACCGTCCAGCAGAAGTAGACTATTTATTGGGAATACCGGCAAAAGCAAAGCGCGTGCTT
>JAAGZR010000470.1 GCA_024206155.1 Aliivibrio sp. | reverse complement strand
TTGGGGATGCCATGTATTTAGGGGGGAAAGTGTTGTTTTCATTCATTCATCTCTTGTAATTACAGGCTAGATAGCTATAATCACAACTACTCAAGCAAGTCAGTTTTGTTTGGGTATGCAGTTAGAATTTCTCAGGTTCTTACTGCTCTCTGTTCAAGTGTTGTAGCACTTAGAACGGAACCTATTAAACATGAAAGCCCTACGCACTTCAAGTGCATAGGGCTTTTTTGTTTTTATTCTATTATGTTTTTACGTATATCAAGTGAATATTTTTCAGGTTATTTTCATTAAATTTGTTCAGAACTTGCATATCCAAACACGAAAATCCCGCCAATAGGCGACCTTTACAATTCGTAGAAAGTGAGCTTATGGTAAATAAATCTGTACAAATTCACTCAGGATTCGATATTAAATCCAAAGATTCACTCACATCATCAAATGCTGAACGACTTTCCAGCAAGGCTTTTGCAATATTTATGGCATTGAACATAGGTGAATTAAATCCATTTAAAAACTCCCATTCTCGTTCGGTTGTTTCCTTAGCTTTAACGCTAATTAAAATGTTATCTATTTCATCTCTTCTTTCCATTAAATCCTCACTACCAATGATTTATTTGTATAATTCCCCATAATAGAACACTGCTTCATTTATCAAAAATAAAGGGTACTGCATACAATTACATTCATTTTCTTGAATCAAAAGCAAAAAGGCTGCCAATATAGGCAACCTTTCCGTCTGTGATATAGCTTCAACATAAAGTGAATCAAATTCTGTCCATCTCTTCTATTCGATTGTTTGAAGAATTATATTTTTCTTAATCTCATTAATCGAAAACACATCACTCATTAACACATCGAGTAATTTCAGTTTCCTTTTAATTTCATCCCTATCTTTTGCATAAATACCCGAATTCAACTGCGAAGTGCGACACTCGTCAATATCAAGCAGCCAATACCATTTCTTTAAAGACAATCGCTGGTTGCTTGAAGTCTAAACACTTTTTCGGTCGATAATTTATTCGTGATACAGCGAATTCAATATCACTATCTGTGACCGTTGTTAAGTCGGTTCCTTTCTTTACATATTGTCTTAAAAGCCCGTTAGCATTTTCATTGGCTCCACGCTCCCAAGAACTATAAGGGTGGGCAAAGTACACATCTGCTTCCAACGCCTTTGCGATGGTTTCATGACCTGCAAACTCTCTCCCGTTATCTGCTGTGATGGTATGAACATGCTCCTTATAAGGCATGAGTAGTTCTATGGTGGCTTTAGTGACATCATCTGCTGACTTCGATGGTACTTTCTTGACTACGTAAAACCGTGTTTTACGCTCTAAAATTGTCACCATAGCACCAGTGCCATGTTTGCCTAATACGGTGTCGATTTCCCAGTCACCCAATCGCTTCTTACTGTCAACGATGCTTGGCCTATCATCGATAGAAACAGCATTCTTGATCGCTGGCGCTTTCTCTTTTCTACCGCGACGATACCGCTTGTGACCTTGCCTCAAGTGGCGATATAACTTGCCTCCCAAGCGTTTATCCTGCGCAACAAATCGATAGATCCACTCATGGCTGACAGCTGCACCGACTCTAGTTAATACACTGGAAATCTGCTCTGGACTCCAATCCGATTCTAAAAGGAGACGGATAAAATCAACACGCTCCTGAGGTATTCTGTATTTACGCGCTGTTGTGCGTTTTTTGATTGATAATACCTGAGCTTCGTTTGGGCAATAATGACTGCCTTTGCTGCCGCGTTTAAGCTCCCGATATACCGTAGAGCGATGGCACTGAACGGTTTTAGCTATTTCAGAAACCGAAATTCCCCGTTCCAAAAGAGCAGAAATCTGGTATCTTCTGCCCTCGGTCAACTGCTGATAATTCATGATAGTACTGCTTGTTTCTTTGGCGAGAAGAGCATACCACTTTCAGCAGTTGGCTTCCTCTTCTACATCTCTCCATGAATGTCGCACTTATTATCTGAAATCAGGTATAAATAAGTTTCATTGATTTACCATCAAAGTAATGAATTTGAAACTCAGACATTTTTAGTTTTTAAGAAATTGATATATTGAGAGCATAAGTATATGTTATGCAAAGCGCTGAATCCAAAGATAACTTATTAAGCTTCACTTTGCATTTGCACTAAGTAAACTTATGGTAAATTACGCACCTCAAGGATAGAACGTAAATATTCTCTTTCTGCATCTGTAATCAGTTCGGCTTCTGTAATCAGTTCGGCTTCTGTCCCATCTAAGTTAAATCTATATTTACCGTAGATAACCACATTCAGATACACATCACTATGCATCTATCTTCGGATTGCCCAACTAGCAGCCTTACTACTAATCCCTTGCTCTCTTAATTACAAAATAATAGTTTACCTATGCCTTTAGCTAACGGCATAGTAGATTTAAGTTTTTAACAACATTAAAAACTACATGATAACGTTTAATCCTCTCTTTTCTGGCTTTCTTCTCAAAATCAACTTGATTGAACTTAGGTTTTTCTTCTTTAGTTGTAAAAGCTGTTAAATCTGGCTCAATACTTGTCTTTTAGAAATTAGTAAATTCTTGAAAGTAAAACATGTAAAACTCACAAGGACATTCTAATCAAAGCTAAAAATCTGTGTATACCATCTATGCATGTAATCGCGTAACGACCAGAAACCAAAAAAGGCCGACAATAGGCGGCCTTTATAATTCATAGAATGAATGTTATTTTCAATTATACTCGTTTTAAAGCATCTTTGTATGCTTTTGACTTATCTCTTTTACCAATAGCAACCACGAACACAATAACTCGATCATCTTGCACTTGATAAATTAGCCGATACCCTGATTTTCTTAATTTTATCTTATAACAATCAGGTAATTCTCTTAATCTATTAGCCTCTATTTTGGGATTTTCTAACACTTTAGATAGCTTATTTTTAAACTGTTTTTTCACTTCACTATCTAATTTCTCCCATTCTTTTAATGCTCTCTTATCAAACTCAATATCATAAGTCATCCAAAGAAACCTTTATGGATTGTGGTGATTGCAATCGCTGATTGACCAAAGCAATTAATTCTTTATCTTCCTGGCTAACCAAAAATGTTTTAAATGGTAGTTTTTGATAAGTTACTACATATTCTAAAGTCTGACGTAACAATTCTGATGGAGATATGCCTAATGCATCAAGTGTCTCAAAAGACCTTGCTTTTAAATTATCATCGACACGGATATTTATATTTCCCATAAAGTACCTGTAATAACGTTTGTAGTAACAGTCATTATAGCAATAATAAAAAAAGACTGCCAATTAGCAGTCTTTAGGATGAATGTAGAACTAACATTATATAAAATGTGAACTATCAATTAGAATATAGAATTTTATTCTAATTTAACAAGGACAAATAGCACAATCCCAATCAAACATAGTTGTAAGAAAAATGTAGCAATAATCTTTTGAGATAGCTTCTTTTCTAATATTGCTAACTTTTTAATTATTTGTACTTCCGTTATTGGGTCGACTTGATCAATGGAAGTTTGAATTCCCTTAGCAATTCCTAATGCTTGTTTTTCAAGTATTCCTGTTGCTTTAAGATGTTCCTGATTTCAGATAATAAGTGCGACATTCATGGAGAGATGTAGAAGAGGAAGCCAACTGCTGAAAGTGGTATGCTCTTCTCGCCAAAGAAACAAGCAGTACTACCATGAATTATCAGCAGTTGACCGAGGGCAGAAGATACCAGATTTCTGCTCTTTTAGAACGGGGAATTTCGGTTTCTGAAATAGCTAAAACCGTTCAGTGCCATCGCTCTACGGTATATCGGGAGCTTAAACGCGGTAGCAAAGGCATTCATTATTGCCCAAGCGAAGCTCAGGTATTCTCAATCAAAAAACGCACATCAGCGCGGAAATACAGAATACCAAAGGAGCGTGTTGATTTTATCCGCCTCCTTTTAGAATCGGATTGGAGTCCAGAGCAGATTTCCAGTGTATTAACTAAAGTCGGTGCCGTTGTCAGCCATGAGTGGATCTACCGATTTGTTGCGCAGGATAAACGCTTGGGAGGCAAGTTATATCGCCACTTGAGGCAAGGTCACAAGCGGTATCGTCGCGGTAGAAAAGAGAAAGCGCCAGCGATCAAGAATGCTGTTTCTATCGATGATAGGCCAAGCAT
>JAAGZR010000001.1 GCA_024206155.1 Aliivibrio sp. | reverse complement strand
CTTTCATACAAAGACTTCCGTGAGGTCTGTTTATTTATTGCAGACATCGACAATGGTTTTGTCAAGATTAATATGCAGAAGTCTAGGGTTGATAAGATGATTGACACTATATATAAAGATGATAGTGATAGGTGTCCACCGAACAAGGTTCGTAAGGTAATCTTTAAGGTTGGTTGTGGTCTTGAGAGGCACGAGAAGAGGAGAATAGTGGGGCAACTGATAGGTAGGTCAAATCGTTTAAGTATTGATGACATTTACACTTGTATGCAGTATATTCATCAGTCTAACTGTAGGGTTACAATCACTTCTTTATCGAAGGATATAAACTGTAGTAGACCAACCTTATATAAGGTAATGAATGACGAGATGCGAGAGGAGATGAAGCGTCTCAATGAATTACTGAAGGATGAAGAACTACAACGAAAAGAATTACGAAAGGTACAAACAAGACATACTAGAGAATCAACCTCCAGTCAAGCCTTGGACAGAGTATACAACAGAGGAATTGATAATCAAATTCCTACCGATGGTTGAGAGTATTGCTAGGTCGTTTAATACAAGCGACACATCAAGCGGTATACTAGACATCATGGACTTGATTCAGTATGGCTCAATGGGACTGATAGCCGCAGTTGAGAAGCTAGACATTGACGTATCTATGGAGAAGGATAACCCTGAGAGGTCCATTAAGTCCTTCTTAGCCAAAAGAATTAAGGGTGCGATAAGGCGTAGTGTAGATAACAATAGAGGCACAATGAAGATTACGGAGTATCGTCAGAACGAGATTCGTAAGTCTAGACATGGTGTTGAGCTGATATTTAACTCTGTGTTTAAGAGTATTGACGAGTACGATAGTTCTAGTGGTAACCCGTTTTATAATATACCTGAGATTGATAAGACATATAATATAGATATGTTGAACTCTTATCTGTTAAACATAATGAAGGAGATACTGAACTATGATGAATATCACATCGTTAGACTATTCTATGGACTAGACTGTCAACGACAAGGTGCTAAGGCTATATCTCGATACCTCGGTATGGATAAGATTACAGGTCACTCTAAGATTTCATCCATGAAGAGGTATGCCATAGATAAGATAATTCAAAAAATAAATGTAGAAAATCTATTGTTGTTTGAATAATTGATTACATTTGTACTCACAAAGGTTGCAAACCGAATATCATTTTTCTCTTATCAAAAAGCCTAGTTGAAGTTTTGCAACCCTTTAGCTGGGCTTTTTTATTATTAATTAAATTTTATTTTTTATGAAAACCAAATCATTAAATCAGAAGCTGGCTTATATGCAGGCTAAGTTTCACAGTAAAAAGACCCGATACAATTCCTTTGGGAAATACTACTTCAGGTCAGCAGAGGATATCCTAGAGGCAATCAAGCCATTCCTACTAGAGTTGGACGTAACGGTTCGTGTTAGCGAGGAGTTGACAGAGGTTCTAGGTGTACCAGTAATTCAGAGTGTTGCCACCATAACAGATGGTGAGAAGGAGATTCACGCCACTGCGGTTGTTGGTATCGATTTAGACCAAAAGGGTATGCAGATGCCACAGAAGTTTGGTAGTGCATCAAGCTACGGCAAGAAGTATGCTCTTGGTAATCTACTTCTTATAGACGATACACAAGATTCCGATGCTACTAACGACCACGGAAAGTCTACCAAGAAGGTGGCAGTTAAAAAGAAGTTGACTCAAGGTACAAAGGAGTTTGAGGCGGCAAAGAAATACATAGCCGAAGGCAATAGTATTGACACCGTAAAACTCAAGTATGAAATCAGTAGTGCCGTTGAAAAACTATTATTAGTGTAACAAAATACAATGGGGTCGAAGCCCGAAAGGATGTCCCGCAACCTGAGATATGCGTTGCCGCCCCATTTTTAAAAATAAAACCATGAAGCAAACAGAAATTATAGACAGACTCCGTAATGACGAGGATTATTACGGAAAGTTCGGTAAACAATACCTCTCTAACTCGGATATAAACGCATTACTCAATAATCCACTAGCCTTTGGTCAGGACATGGAGAAGACTGCTGCGTTCCTAGTTGGGGGGTATTTTCATACTGCTATCCTAGAGCCAGACAAGCTAAAGAAGTACAGAATAATTGAGGCATCGACACGAAACACTAAGGCATACAAGGAGATGTCTGAGGGTGAGTTGTGTTTGTTGCAGCACGAGGTGGACCAAATTGAGTTAATGCAAGACAGACTTCTAGGTAACGATGTCTGTAAGGGTTTAATTCGTGATGGTGATGTGGAGTACGAAGTACCTAACGTGACCAACATCGGTGGTAATATGTGGAAGGGTAAGGCAGACATTATCAACCATGACGATAAGATGATTATAGACCTCAAGACCACGGGTAATATATCGTCCTTCAGGTCTAGTGCATACAAGTACAACTACGATAGTCAGGCATATATATACACTCAACTCTTTGAGGGTTACGAGTTTGTGTTTATTGTCATCGACAAAACAACATTGCAGGTTGGTGTTTACGACTGTTCATCTTCGTTCTACCATAGTGGTGAGCAGAAGGTTGAGCAAGCCAATCTAAACTACGATTTGTTCTTTAAACTTGGGGACACAGACCCCGAACAGTTTCTGAAAACAGAGACACTTTAATTTTTATTTTTTATTTAATTTTTATTTTTTTATTATGAAGATAATTGCAACAGGTAGATTAAACGTGGCAGACATCCCAAAGGATAAGCTGTACAAGGGTAAGAAGGGTACATACCTTCCTTACAAAATCTTAATTAATACCGAGCCAGACCAGTTTG
>JAAGZR010000055.1 GCA_024206155.1 Aliivibrio sp. | reverse complement strand
TTCCCAGCTTGGAGAGTTTAATTTATTCGTTGCGCGTATTGCGATAGCAAGCTTTATGGCTTATCTACTTGGACAAATTTTAGATGTGCACGTATTTAATCGTCTACGTCAGCTAAAACAGTGGTGGGTCGCTCCGACGTGTTCGACATTGTTTGGTAACGCATTAGATACGCTTGCTTTCTTTAGTATTGCTTTCTATCAAAGCCCAGATGCCTTCATGGCAGAACACTGGACAGAGATCGCATTGGTTGATTATGGCTTTAAACTGGTGATCAGTTTAGGTCTATTTGTACCAATGTATGGCGTGTTATTGAATTATCTAACTCGTAAGTTAACTTCTGAAGGACATCAATTAGCAACGCAGCCTTCGCAGGTTTCATAGTTGCTTGTGTTTTAAGAAGAAGGTCAGCATTTTGCTGACCTTTTTTATATCTAATCTTTTGAAAATAAAAGAATTAACAAATTTGTTGAGATCTTTTCTCATTTAACTATTGCAATTTAAATGAGAATGGTTATTATTACATTGTCTTCAGGGAGCTACGCACTATGGTTTACCCCGTATTGCTCCAAGAAGGCACGACATTGCTCACATTGCTTCCAGTGTAAATCAGCTCCATGAGTAGTGGTGACGTTTCTAAGTTAACGATTATCATTATTCTCTTTTGCTGAGCGGCGCTTCTTTTCGAAGACGCCGCTTTTTTTTGTTTATTTTTTGACATGCTATCCAGATTTTTAATCAATTTTTATGGTGATGAATTGAGTTTTTTTTCGCAAAAAAAGAGCGGATTTAATATTATTGTCCACAAAGCATGATCAAGCGATGATCCATTTTCGGATCGTTTTATTTGGTCTAAGTTTATGATTATTTTGATTTAAATTTACTTTTTTTGAATAGGTAAAATAGTTATTAATTACGCAAAAAATAATTACAAACAGACTTATCCACAGAAAAGATGCTTGTGTGAAGTGCGGTTTTTTCTTAAAAGATAAAGAAAAGCACGATCTATTGGTGCAACAGAGTGAAGCAATTATCGTGGATACTGGCATCTTGAAGTTACTTGGGTATAAAATGAAACTTATAGTTCATCAAATCTCTGGATAATACCGACCATGGCAAACATTCCTGATAACCCATTTATTTTAGTGGATGGCTCTTCATACCTTTTCCGCGCTTATCATGCGGCACCTAACTTTACTAATGGCGATGGCCAACCAACAGGAGCGGTGTATGGTGTTATCAATATGCTGCGTAGTCTATTAAAGCAATTTGAAACCGATCGTATTGCGGTTATTTTCGATGCAAAAGGAAAAACCTTTCGTAACGATATGTACCCAGAGTACAAAGCAAATCGTCCGCCAATGCCGGATGATCTGCGTTGCCAAATTGAACCACTGCATAAGCTAATTAAAGCAATGGGCTTACCTCTAATTTCAATACCGGGCGTAGAAGCGGATGATGTTATTGGTACATTGGCATCTCAAGCGTCAAAAGCGGGTATCCCGGTACTGATCAGTACGGGTGATAAAGACATGGCACAGTTAGTTGATGAAAACGTCACTCTGATTAATACCATGACGAATGTTGTTATGGGGCCTGAAGGCGTTGTTGAAAAGTTTGGCATTGGCCCTGAGCTTATTATTGATTACCTAGCACTGATGGGCGATAAGGTCGATAACATCCCGGGTGTTCCTGGCGTGGGTGATAAAACGGCGACAGCACTATTACAAGGCATTGGTGGCTTAGATGCGCTTTACGCTAATCTTGATGATATTGCACCCCTTGGTTTCCGTGGTTCAAAAACCATGGCGAAGAAGCTGATGGATAATAAAGAAGGGGCTTACCTTTCTTATGAATTAGCAACCATTAAACTTGATGTTGAATTAGATCAACGTCCAGAAGAATTAGTGAAACAACAGCCAAATGTGGATGAACTGATCCAAATGTTTGGTCAAATGAATTTTAAACGTTGGTTAACAGAAGTGTTAGACGGCGGTGACGGTAAGATCGTTTCACATGAAACATCGGCAAACCGCACTTCCAAAAATACAGCAATAGAAAGTACTGATCCTGAAGATGTGATTATTGCCGCTCAGGTTGATCGTTCAAAATACGAAACGATTTTAACCAAAGAAGCATTTAACGTGTGGCTAGAGAAACTTACTAATGCGGATGTTGCTGCATTTGATACCGAAACTGATAGCCTAGATTACATGGTAGCTAATTTAATCGGTTTATCTTTTGCTGTTGAAGAAGGCGAAGCTGCCTATGTACCTGTTGCTCACGATTATCTTGATGCACCAGAACAACTTGATCGCGATTGGGTTCTAGAGCAACTAAAGCCGTATTTAGAAGACGACAGCAAAGCAAAAGTAGGTCAAAACTTAAAATACGATGCAAGTGTATTAGCGCGTTACGATATCGAAATGAAAGGCATTAAATTCGATACAATGCTTGAGTCTTATGTGTATAACAGCGTTGCTGGTAAACACAATATGGACAGCCTAGCGTTACGTTACCTTCAACATAACACTATTTCATTTGAAGAAATTGCAGGTAAAGGTAAAAAACAATTAACCTTCAATCAAATTGCGTTAGATGAAGCTGCCCCTTATGCTGCTGAAGATGCAGATATCACATTACGCCTGCACCATGTATTAAACGCTAAGCTAGAAGCTGATGAGAAATTAAAATCAGTATTTACCGATATTGAATTACCTCTTGTTTCAGTGCTTTCTCGTATGGAAAGAAAAGGCGTATATATTGATGATATGCTGCTGTCTGCACAGTCGCTTGAAATTGGTCAACGCCTTGATGAGCTAGAAAAAGC
>JAAGZR010000469.1 GCA_024206155.1 Aliivibrio sp. | reverse complement strand
GGAAGATTTGGCGTAATAACATCAGCAAGAGGGAGAAGCTCAGATTTAAGGCTCTCAATCGCTGAAGCTTGCAACAGTAGATCACCACTGGTTGCCACCATGACAGGATCGACTATCAAATATTGGGGATTGTATTGTTTGATTTTTTTTGCGACAGAATGAATGACATCAGAATCACTTAGCATCCCGACTTTAACGGCAATCACATTAAGATCAGAAAAAACGGCATCCAATTGCTGTTCTACAAATTCACTGCTGATTGGATAAATGCCCGTAACACCTTGGGTGTTTTGAGCCGTTAATGCGGTAATAACAGAGCACGCATAGCCTCCAGTTGCTGAGATGGCTTTAATATCGGCTTGAATACCGGCTCCGCCACCACTATCAGACCCTGCAATAGTTAATACAATCGGCGTTGTAACAGATAACTCATTTAAAACAGGTGATACCAAAGGTGCTGTAGTTACGAATGTAGACATGATTATTTTCCCTAACTAACGCTCAGGAAAAACAGTCGAATGAGAATATCTCTACGCAGATACGCAAGATCTCACCTAAAGAAACGGATCAGAGGCGATCGAGTCAAGAGGACCATTAGTTCCCTACGTCAGTACTAACTGAATCAGGTTCAACGGGTTCGCTATTGCGATCTCAGCCTATTGGCTCCCCGACTAATGAGGTCATACTATCACTAATTAATTTTGAGATAATATGATTTTTATAATAATGTTATCTGTATGGGTTAATTTTTATGCTGAGAACCCAATTTAGACGCTAATTGACTAACGATGGTTTTACGCATATCCGAGAGCTTTGGAGCTTCACCCATTTGCCACGGTAATGGACGCATTAAACTCATGGTTCTTAATCCAAAACGAGCCGTTAATAAACCAATACCTAAGCCTTGCGCGGCTCTGGTTGATAGTTTACCAGCTAAGCCTGTTGATAACATATCTACACCAACATCGGTCACCATTTCCGTTGCCCCAGCAAAGGCCATATTTTGCAGAACCATCTTAAACAAACGTAAGCGGCCCCAGTAACCAAGCTCTACTCCGTACACTTGAGACACTTGCTCGATTAATCGAATATTACGCCATGCCACTAATAGCATATCAACGACAGCTAATGGGCTTAATGCCACCATTAATGCTGACTCACCTGCGTGTTTGCTGATTAAAGCTTTTGCGCGTTTATCTTGCTCAGCCACCACCATGCTGTCATACATTTCAAATACTTCAGCGTTATTGTGATGAGATTCAATGCTGTTTTGCCAACGAGTATACTCAGCAGTTTGTGCTGTTGAGCCCTTTTTCGCTAAGTCTTCACAAAACG
>JAAGZR010000468.1 GCA_024206155.1 Aliivibrio sp. | reverse complement strand
TTTAGATAAACTCTAATTGCTAAAAAACAAAAAAGGGCAGAACAACATTATAATTGTTCTGCCCTTTTATTTACGTTAATGATACTAGAATGATGCCCAAAGAACCGTAATCACTAAGATAGGGCAAACAAATTTCACATACAGAGGCCAGATCTTACCAAAGAAGCCTTGTTGAAACTCAGGATAACCTTGCTCAAGCTCATTGATTTTAGAATGACGACTCCATACCCAGCCACCAAATACACAGAACAATAGCGCTGCAATAGGTTGTAGATATTGAGTTGCAACCATCGCGACCAGACCAAATAACTCACCAAAATTAAAGACAATCACGACACTGAAAGCAGCAATCAATAAACCTAACACCCAACTTGTCGGCGTTCTTTTTGTTTCAAATCGCTCGCTAACTAATGATACCGAACATTCAAGCATAGATATTGATGACGTTAATGCAGCAATCGTTAACAATAAGAAAAATACAATCGCAAATAAATCACCAAACAAACCTAAGCTATCAAACATCATTGGTAATACAGTAAACACCAAAGTATCTGAACTTAATAGTGAACCATCTTCAGCGTAAATTTGAACGCCTTTTTGCATTGCAACAAACATCGCAGGCATAACAACAAGACCCGCAATAAAAGCAACGGCGGTATCTACTAACGTTACATTCATCGCCATCTTTGGTAGGTTCTCTTTTTTACTTAAATAAGAACCGTAAATCAACATTGAACAACCACCAATGGTTAGAGAGAAAAAGCCCTGCCCCATCGCAGCTAAGATCAATTTTTTGTCCATTACCTTTTCAAAATCAGGGATAAGGTAGTGCTTTAATCCTTCTACAGCCCCCTGCTGCATCATGATATAAACAAATAATAGACCAAATAAAATGAATAATGCAGGCATTAAACGTGTCGACCACTTCTCAATACCGTCTTTAATTCCACCTTGTACGATTAGAATAGTTAATACATAAAAAATGATTGTACCAAGCAAATTACGTTCAATACTAAAGCCTTTAAACCACTCAGACACCTCATGTAGACCAATAACATTAGCCATCGCACCAAGTAGAAAACAAATTAACCACCCGCCAACAATGCTATAAAACATTAATACTGCACTAGGAACACTTAATCCAATCCATCCAACAAACGCACCAAATTTCTTACCTAATGGATTAGAGGTAAGAGAACGCATGCTATCAACTGGGTTTGCTTGACCATGACGACCAATCGCCATTTCGACAACCAACATAGGAAAAGCAACAACTAAAATCATAACTAAATAAACAAGTAAAAAGGCGCCACCACCATTACTTGCGGCTTGCGTTGGGAAGCCCCAAATATTACCAAGACCAACCGCAGCACCTGCTGCTGCCAATATAAAACCTAATCGTGAACTAAAACTTTCTCTATTACGACTCATTAAACGCATCACTCAACTAGTACAGTGCGATTATATTACCTTGAATTTCATTAAAAACCAGAAAAATCATCAAAACTGCTGGTTAATTTCTTATAAAATAAAATTCTAGGTTATTTCTTCTGATTGTTTTTAACATTATTAATATAAACATTCGTTTATTTTCACAAAACCACGATAAAATATGTTTTTTTAAACAGAAGGAATATATAACTTATTCGTAAAATGATAAATAATCATTAGAAAAAGTAATCCATAAACGTCAAAATTATAATCAATATTTTATTTGACGAAATTAAAAACTACTGATAAATTCGCCGTCATTGAGTCACGGTGTACACATCCTACAACACCTCTCTACTTACTCCACCAAACTCCAGTCTACTGAGTAAATACACTCAGATAATTAGATGGTAGCCAAATGGGTTAGATATCCACAAAGTATCAACTATACTTAATTTGGATTTTTTCTATTTGAGACAAATTGATGACTAATAAAATCATTGTTGGATGGCGCGAATCACTTAGCCTTCCAGAACTTGGTATTAAATTAATTAAGGCAAAAGTTGATACTGGCGCTAAGACTTCTTGCTTACATGCTTTTAAAGTAGAGCCCTTCACAAAGGATGGTGAAGAGTGGGTTCGCTTTTGGATTCATCCAGAAAAACGTAATAACGATTTCGTGCAAATTTGTGAAGCACCAATCGTTGACCGCCGAAAAGTAAAAAGCTCAAGCGGCCAAGAAGAGCTTCGCTACGTTATTAAAACAATGATCCGCATCTCAGGTCAAGAATGGCCAATTGAAATTACACTAAGTAACCGAGAAACAATGGTGTTTCGCATGTTACTAGGAAGAACAGCAATGCAAGATCGTATTGTTGTAGATCCATCGTCGTCTTACCTTGTTGATTTTGAGGAAACTGTATAATGAAAATCGGTATTTTATCGCGCAACCAATCTCTTTACTCTACTAACCGCTTAATTGAAGCTGCAGAGAGTCGTGGACACGAAGTGAAAGTGATTGATGCACTGCGCTGTTACATGAATATCAATTCAGAAAAACCTCAGATCCACTTTAAAGGTGAAGAGCTTGTTGATTTCGATGCAATCATTCCTCGTATTGGTGCATCAGTAACGTTCTACGGAACAGCAGTATTACGTCAATTTGAAATGATGGGGGTATACCCTGTAAATGAATCAGTTGCGATCACTCGTTCTCGTGACAAATTACGTTCTATGCAATTGCTTTCTCGCAAAGGAATTGGGATGCCGATTACAGGCTTCGCAAGCAAGCCTGATGACGTTAAAGACCTATTAGACATGGTTGGCGGTGCGCCAGTTGTGATCAAGCTCTTAGAAGGCACTCAAGGTATTGGTGTTGTTCTTGCAGAAACGCGTAAAGCAGCTGAAAGTGTTGTTGAAGCATTTATGGGTTTAAAAGCGAACATCATGGTTCAAGAGTTCATCAAAGAAGCTGGCGGTGCAGATATCCGTTGTTTCGTTATTGGTGGCAAAGTAATTGCTGCTATGAAACGTCAAGGTGCAGAAGGCGAATTCCGCTCTAACTTACACCGTGGTGGTTCAGCATCACTTGTTAAACTGACTCCTGAAGAGCGCAAGACAGCGGTAGCTGCTGCAAATATCATGGGATTAAATGTTGCAGGTGTAGATTTACTTCGCTCTGAGCGTGGTCCACTGGTTATGGAAGTGAACTCATCTCCGGGCTTAGA